>CALOED010000274.1:0-5301 GCA_942492005.1 uncultured Saprospiraceae bacterium | reverse complement strand
GTAGATATGGTGGTGCATAGTGCGGGTTTAGCTATTTCAAAACCAATAGAAAATACAACTGCGGAGGATTGGGATATTTTACAAAATGTATTGGTAAAAGGGCAGTTTGAGTTAGCGAAGAAGGGCGTTAGCATCATGCGTTCGCAAGGCTTCGGAGGCGATTTTATTAATATTGCAAGCAAAAATGGCTTAGTAGCTGGGCCCAATAATGTGGGCTACGGCACTGCAAAAGCGGCTCAGCAGCAAATGACAAGGCTACTTGCGGCAGAATTTGCAAAAGATAAAATCCGTGTAAATGCCGTCAATCCAGACGGAGTGATTATAGGTAGTAAAATATGGGAAGGCGAATGGGCGGCAGGTAGAGCGAAGGCTTACGGCATCACGGTTGAGGAATTACCAGCGCATTATGCGAAGCGCAACTTGCTCCACCAAATTATTTATCCGTCGGATATTGCAAATGCAGTATTTGCCATTCTAGCTATTTTAAATAAAACCACTGGAAGTATGATTAATGTAGATGGCGGAATGGCAGCAGCATTCGTTCGATAGATTTTTTCATACTACGATACATTTTTTTTAAAACCTGTCTGCCTGTCGGCAGGCACAATAGGCACATAGTTTTTTGATGTTTTTGCTTACGCAAAATAAAAAATATTGTGTTTTTATTTTGTATAGTAGCCATTATTCACAAAGCGGCGAAGCCGTTTTGCCCATCTTCATTATCAGTTAGTTATGTAATAGGATTTAGTTTTGTGAATAAAGCCTAGTAGTATGAGGTTTTATTATGTTATTGATTATCTCGCAGCACTTGCGCAATTTCCGCTATGGATGCTCGATTTTTAAAATCAGGATTGAAAAATCGTTTTATAATGATACCATCTTCGCCAATGATATAAGTAGCTGGCACAGGCAAAACGGCTTGCCCATTGATTTGAGTAAGATTAACACCGATTTGCTTTTGATAGCTTTCGTTTACATCATAAGCCACATCGTATTGTTTCATAATAGTTTGAGAAGAATCCGAAATCACCGTGATGCTCAAATTATTTTTGACAACAGTACGCTCTTGATACTCCGCCGTTTGTGGTGCTACGGCTACGACGCTTGCCCCCAAATCGGTAATAACCGATAAAGAATCTTGAAAATTAGCTAAGTAAGCATTGCAGATGCCGCACCAATATCCTCGATAAAAAAACAAAACAACTTTGCCTTTCGAGGTGAGGTGATTGAGCGCAACAGGGCGTTTTTGGTGGTCGTATCCAGAAAAATATGGCGCAAGTCCACCTGCTTCCAATCCTCGTGGCGCAGGTTGAGTTGTATCTTGACCGAGGCGATACAAGGCTTGTTTGATTTCGTGAGGGTCATTGGAGCGAGCTAAAATATTGCCAGGGTCTTCTTGGCAAGCAGTAAAAACAAGGAGCAGTAATATAAAACCTGTAATTAGTTTGTTCATTTTTGTATTTTGATTTTAGCTTCCAAAATTAAGGATGTTATGAAATGTTCACAACGGCAAATTAGTCAATCCATAGACATGAAGGTATGAATAAAATACAAATGAGCATTAAAACAAGGCGAAAGACTATCCTTATTTTAATGCTCATTCTGTTTTACGGGTTGTGTAACTATTACAACAATCTCATTTTAAAAACCTTATTTACTCCAGCGTTTTATTTTTCCCGAACCCGTAGTTTTAGATTCTACTTTTTGGCTACCTTTGTATTTGATATTTCCCGAACCCGTTACTTTAGCCGTCATAGCTTCGGTGCAATGAATAGAAATATTTCCCGAACCCGTTACCGTAGCATTAGCGGTATTTACTGTCATATCAACGCCTTTGATATTTCCCGAACCCGTCACTTTAGCCGTCAGCGTATTAGCACTACCGCTAATTTTTATATTCCCAGAGCCTGAAAGCGTTGCGCTTATCGAATTGCTTGCCTTTATTCCCATTTTCAAATCGCCCGAACCCGTTACTTTTAGCGTTACTTCTTCGACATTGAACTGGTCGCAAGTCACATTTCCAGAACCTGCAATGCTAAGGTATTTCAATTTAGGAATAGTAATATATATAGTGACCTTACCTTGTGCGCCTTCGCTCCACGAATTGTTGCTTTTACGCTTGTCGTAAATACCCCAAACGTCATCTTTTACAGTTGTATTCAAATTATTAATAACTGCTTCAGGGCCTTCTGCTCTTACTTTCTGTTTGTTGCCTTGTTTTAGAATCACATTATAATGGCTGGACAGCGAAATCCCTGTAAAATCATCTAAATTCAAATCCCTTGATGCAGCATTTACATCAAATGTCAGACTGACAAACAAGCATAGCGTTAAACTCCATTGAAATACCTTTTTCATATCGTTAGATTTTTTGGCTCTTTGACAATTTTTGCCAAAAGATTGAAATTTCAATCCAATGTGGTTTTAACCCATTGTTTACCAATTAATTAAGACAATGGGTTAAAACCACATTGGACGAAAATGCAAAAATTGTCAATGAACCGATTTTTTTTTGTAGAAAATTAGACAATATTTTTTTTGTGTGCAGCGCACAAAAAACTGTTCAAAATCAGTAAGTTGCATTTATCACCGTGCAATTTTTTTTAGAATAAAGTCTATTTAATACAGTGTTTCAAAAGTTTGTTTATATACTCCAAGGTAGCTTGCTGCCTTGTTTACATTGAAAATCAAAGTACAATGTGGCAAGCCACCATTGGAGAAAAGATTAACTTATTTTTGAAACACTGCATTTAAGTTGGTGTGAATATGTTTTTTAATAAAAGACAAAGTGTTTTTGTAAGGGTTGCATTTATAAAAAAAAATAAGATAAATTAAGAAGAGGCTATTTACCAACTTTGTTCAATTCCGTCACTGCTTCCGCTTTCGGGCAAAATTCTATTATAATCAAATCATGTTACGCACTTCGATGTTCCGAATAGGACACCGTTTTTGCGTAACATCAGTAATCAAGTTGTTTATTATACGCTATTTGGCTAATATTGTTATTTGACGCAGCATCTAAAAAATTGTTCCAATGCTCGTCTAGCACACCTTTATCCCTAATTCTCGACTTCCAAATAAAATACTGAATAATCAGTGCAATGCTCGCCAATATTGCAAGTGTAATAAATAGAATGATACCACTATCCATCAACATATTTTTAGAGTATCAACAATATTTTCAATATATGGAAATCCATCTTTACACTGCTATATATACTTCAAACGGCAGAAAACTGAACATTTTACAGTTTCTTTTTTTTGTACAAAATTCTGATTATCAGTAAAAAAGCAATTTAACAATGAGCCGATAGGCGACAACAATTTAACAATTTGCAGTATAATATACAAAAAGCCAAACTCCATATAGGAATTTGGCTCAAACTAAAATCTAAAGTGTGTTTTTTGAAATCTTGATAGTCTTTAGACTATTTCTCTTCTGTTTCTGTTTTTTTCGTAGTAGCTCTTTTGCGTGTAGTAGTCTTTGGCGCAGGCTTAGAAGTTGCTTCCAATTTAGCCTCCAAAGCATTTACTTTTACTTGCAATTCTTTTACTTCCTTACGAGTAGGGAAATCAAATTTTGCTAAGAAAGCATCCACATAATCCTTCACTTTGTTTTCTACCTCATCTTTCTTCGCATCGGTATCGCTCAAAAGGTCATCTACTACCTTTTTGCCTTCTTCTTCCGAAATTTTACCTTTCTCTACCCATTCGTTGATGTGGTTTTGAACTCTTTCGTTTGCTGCTGACGCAATACCTACACCTGTATAAATTACTTTTTTGATTAATGTTTCCATTGTATATTCAATTTTTAGTTTTAATTAATGTATCAATAAGCCATTAAGGCTAATTTTTATTTCTGGTTTTCGACTTGTTCAGAAAGCGTTTTCACTCGACTTTTGAGTTCTTTCATTTTTTCCATCGCCGTCAAATCAAAACGGTTCAGGACTTTATCCACCATTTCTTTCCATTGCCCGTCCAGTTTATTCGACTCTTGCTTCAAGTCTTGAATAAAATCTCCAACGATTTTTTCGCCTTCTTTTTCATTCTGATTGACCTGCTCCATCACGTCATTAACCTGTTGCTGCACCATTTCCGATGCCGTAGCCACTAGCCCAACGCCCGTATGTAGAAATCTTTTGAAAATTTTATCCATGATATTTTATTATTCAATCTGCCAACAAGCAGCAGGGTTGTTAATTCAATTATTGAAAACCTACACTTCACGTTTTTTTGCCTTCGTAGGCTCTTTAGGCTCGCTTTTAGCTGCCAATTGTGCCTCTAGTTCAGCTATTTTGTCTTCGAGAGCCGCCACTTCCTTACGAGTAGGATAATCGAATTTTGCCAAAATATTTTCCATCAATCCACGAGCCTTTCCTTCGTACTCGTCTTTTTTATTGTCAATATCTTCAAGCAAATCATCAATAACTTTCTTGCCTTCGTTTTCAGAAATTTTACCTTCTTCTACCAACTTATTAACCGTGCTTTGTACTTTCTCAACCGTAGCTGTCACCATACCTACGCCCGAGTACAAGAATTTTTTGAACATATCTTCCATAATGAATTTGTTTTTATTTTTATTAAAAGTGAGAAGCAACGGTTAAGCTGCCTCTCATCTACTCCTTATGTATTAAAAAATGTAACAAATGGTTGAATGTGTTACACTTATCTACTTGCAACATCTATGCAAGGTCGATTTTCTAAAAACTGCCAAATAGGATTTGGTACGCCTTATTTTATTAAAATGATAATAAAAGCCATTTTTTTTTAAATTTTATTAAAATAGAAAGGGGAATGTGGTTATTTTTTCAAAAAGTAGGTTTTTCTTTTTTTTGAAAAAAATAAAACAAAAAATAATCCGCTTATTGCCGTATTTTATACTGACTTTTTGTCAAAATGACAGCCTAAGCCAAAATTTATTTGGCACTCTTTACTTCAAAAGCCAAATATCTAGATTTTGAAGTATGCCTTTCCACATTATATTCGTTAGCTATGTTCAAATATTAAAAATAGCCATTCGATTTACTGACAAAAATACACTTCAAAATACCTAGAAATGTTTTATTTTGTAAAATGCCGAATATAGTTTGGCAGTCGGATGACAGAATATTCACCTTTCAAACCTAACCATGAATCAACAAACGAATGCTTTTAAACGCCTTTTTGGGCTCAATGCTGCCATTCATATCTTGGGAATACTCCTCCAAAACGAAACGATATTATTCATCACTAAGCCACTTTTGATGGTGTTCCTTGCCTTGTATTTTTATGCCGCAACACCCAAAGACAAGGTGACGAAAT
>CALOED010000273.1:0-14851 GCA_942492005.1 uncultured Saprospiraceae bacterium | reverse complement strand
GTAGAAAAGGAAGCATGGGTCTTTTTCTTGAAAGCACCTATCGGTAGTGTGATTGCATTTGCTACGCAGCCGGGCAACGTTGCCGCAGATGGTGTAGGCTCAAATGGACTTTACACGTCGGCATGGTTGAAGCATTTGGAAAAGGGGAAAAACATTTTTGAGGTATTGACCAACGTGAATCAGGAAGTAACAAAAGGCTCTAGCGAAAAACAAGTGCCATGGTTCAACTCTTCTTTGCAAGGTATCTTTACTTTCTAAGTGAGCGTATTTCTTCTGAATAAATAAAAAGGCTTCGTGATGTAAAAATCACGAGGCCTTTTGGGTTTTAATTGGCTTCTAAAATCATCTTTTTTATCAAAGAGATTTGCTCCAAGTGATAGTAGCAATGCTCTATCATCCCGTCAATATTTCGGCGATAATTGCCGTATTTTTCGTTTACGAAAGGTTGTTCTAACTTTTCGTCCGACATTCCCTCAAGGTGTTGGGCAAATTTTTCAGCATTTTCCAACAATTTATTTAATCGATTTGTCCAGTCTTCTGCTGATTTTATTTCGGGTGCGTCAAAGCTATATTTATCTCGAATATCGAGCGTGCCGCCTTCAAAAACGTTCAGCACGCCAGCTATATAATAATTAATATGAAAAGTAAGTGCGGCAATCGTGTTCAAAGAACTTACCTTTTGAGTGGCTTGCTCCCAAGTTACATCGGATAAAATGTGTTGATAATTGGTGTTGGCTACCCATCTGCCATTTAATAATACTTCTCTAAATCGCACTGAAATTTGGTTTGGATTTTCCATAGTTTGAATTCTGATTTTATTCAATAAAAAAAAGCATTCCAGCCTTTCCGTTAATTTTCGTTTAAATGAATTTAAATAAATATCAATTTCCTTCAAACAATCTTTGTATTTCTGCACTCGGTTTGAGCTGGTTCTTTTGTACGCTCCCAAAATATTCATAAATAATTTGGATTGATAAACCGCCTCGTTTTGTGTTTCGCCTGTTACGAAATCAAAGTTATTTTTAAGATACGGGTAATAATCTTCCATATAAAGGTTATTTGAAATTTCATCAAAGGCCTCTACCCATTTATAATATTCATAAAGGTCGATAATGTGTTGCTTTTCCTCAAAATCTTTCATAAATCGAATATCGCCCGTTTCGATTACATTTTGGTAAGCATTTTTTCGGATATAAACGCCACCCAAATTCAATAACTCCAATGCCAATACATTAATCTTATCGTAATCTTTCCGTTGATTGATTAGGCTAATCACGGTATCTAGCTTTGAAATGTTACCTTCTGAGTGCTTAATGGCATTTTCTAAAGAGGATTTATTTAACTCCGTCTCTTGCGCTATTTGCTCCAAATGAGTAGCGATTGTTTTTCTTTGTTGATTGTCGGAAGAGTATTTATTTAATTGAAATGCAATCAAAATTCCAATTATTACAACTATAATTTCTGACGAAGTGATTGAGCTTGACCAATATGTATTTTTATCTACATTGTCATTACTTTGCCCTTTGTGCTAGTGTCTTCTTCTTTCCCATTTCCAAATTAACCCATCTTCTTCATCAAAATATTCTTCCACAAATTTGAATTTACATTTTTCTAAAACCCTAACAGAAGCGTTTTTTTGGGCTAAAGTATGGGCTTCCACGATTTTAACGTTTGCATCTTGAAACGCATTTTCAAGAAGGAGTTGAGCCATTTCAGTGGCATAGCCTTGATTCCTAAAATCCTTTGCTACTTCATAGCCAATCTCTACCATTCCGTTTTCATCGGGTTCTCCTTTGTAGCCACAACTTCCTAGTAAAGTTTTTGTCTGATGGTCAATAGTCAAGTAATAATACCATTTAAATTCAGTAGGTTTTTCTTTATTTTTTGCAATGTATATTCAAAAATCGCTGTGCCAAACTCACTCCAAGGATGAGGAATTTTTACGCCCAGCTCTTCCGCTAAAAACTCATCTCCTTTGAGTATTATTCGGATTAAATCTTCATCGCATTTTATCAAACTAATTCTATCTGATGTCATTTGTTTGCTTATTCTATCCTTAATCTAATGAACTGCCACCGCAATTTTGGAATCTGCCGTTCCATAATAAAGCAACCATTTTCCTTTAAAATAAACTAAGCCTTCTACAAAACAGACTTCATTCACTTCGCCTATTTTTTCATAATCTTTATCAGGATAAATAAAATAACTTTCAGTCCTATCCATCAATTTATGTGGCGCATTTTTATCAAAAAGGGCTTGCCCTGCGGCATAAGTAAATTTAGGCAAATTCGGGTCATTAAAATTAGCGGCATTGCTACCATTATAAATCAACAATATTCCTTCCTCTTTGTAAATAGCATAAGGGCCAGGTTCGACGAGTCGGCTATCAAAATACCCCATTCGAGGATGCAAAACCGAAATCATTTTTTCGTTTTCTGCATTTTTACAAACCTCCCAGTTGATTAAATCATCTGAACTTGCTAAAAACAAATCAGTATCGCCAAAATACATCCAATACTTACCGTTTATTTTTCGAGCAATATTTTTACCATCCTTTACATCTACCACGATAGCGCCTGACTTTGACCACCTATCTTTATCTGCTTTCAAAACCAATCCATGCTTAGTCCAAGTCATTAAATCTTTAGAAGATGCAATGCTTAATCGAGCCGTTTTGCCATCGTAAGCAGTGTAAGTCATGATATAAGTGCCGTCTTCACTTTCTACAATTCTAGGGTCTTCTACGCCGTCAAAGCAATTTGGGCAATCCTCCAATTTGAAGTTAGCCGCAAATTTTTGGTAATTCCACTCATATTTTTTCATCAAATCATCATCGGGATAAAATACGGGAGCAGGATTTTTTGTAAAATGAAGACCATCCTCACTGATAGCCAGCCCAATACGAGAAGTCCCCGTTTTGTCTTGCGCTCTATAAAATAGATAGACTTTATCTCCTTTCACAACCGCAGAAGGATTTAAGACATTTCTTTTTTCCCATTGCACGGGCTGTTGAGTAATCGGGCAGTCAAACTGCAAACTCGCCTCGGGATTCAAAATAGGGTTAAGGCTATCTACTTTTTCAAAACCTTCAAAAGCCCAGCTTTGAGCGGTTTGTAATTCCTTTTCCTTACATCCGAAAGTAAGGAGCATCAGGACGGCAATTATTATTGTATTTCTCATAGTGTTTTGATTTCACTTCTAAGAGTGAAGCTATTATTCTCCAGCAATTCTCATTATGGCTTTATCCATTGCCCCGTATCTTCCGTGCGGGGTAAAGAATAAATCTAAAACCCAAAAATCCTTTAGTTTCATTCATTCCGTAGGGCAATAGAATTTCCATAATGAGAATGGCTGATTATTCTCCTAAAATTAACAAAAGCATCTAATATTCAACGCTAAAGACTGTGCTATTTCTAAAATATAAAAACACCTATACTTCAAAATGGAAATATAGGTGTTTTTCTACTAAGTAGTTAGACAAAATTATTTCCAATGAGGCATGAGCCATTGGAAATAATTTTGTCCGACTACTTATCTAAGCTGCTTTGCATTTAGAAGCAATACTCATTAGCCGCTATCATACGACTAGCAATCAATTGGCGAGCAGCACTGACATTGACATCGCTATACCTTGTCAATCGACGAACGCCCTTTAGCATAAAGCCCAACTCGTCGCCTTCTGCGAAAGAATACAAGGCATCTTTAGCATTTTTGGCAATCCTATCATTGGTATCTTGAAACAAGACTTGAAGGATAGCCGTTTGCGCCTCAAGTTCGGCAGATGATTTGGTTTGCGCCAATTTTTGCAAACGAAGCAAAGTAGATTCTGCATTGAAAACATCGAGGACAATATCCGCAATATTTATGACTATCATTTGCTCGTGTTTCAGGTTCAATTTTTTATCCATTTGCGCCTTAGCTGCTGCGCCTGCTACTACGAGCAATACCTTTTTGAAATGACTCATTGCTCGTTCTTCATTAGCAAATGGCCCTTCAAAATTATCTTCCATTTCATTGGACATCAACTCTTTCTGAACTGCCCAAGCTGCACTTGTAATATCCAATTTGCCGCTCATGGCTTTTCTCATCATCATGTTGAATGTCAAAAGGCGGTTGATTTCGTTTGTGCCTTCATAAATTCGGTTGATGCGAGTATCTCTATACAAACGAGCGGCAACCATTTCTTCCGAAAAGCCAAGTCCGCCATGTATTTGAACATTTTCATCTACTACGTAGTTCGCTGTCTCCGAGCCAATAACTTTGATAATAGCGCACTCAATCGAATATTCTTCGGCTGCTTGCATAATGGCATCGGAGTAAGACAAGCCATCTGCCATCAATTGATTTTTGGTATGGCTAATCATATCGGATACCCGATAAGAAGTGGACTCAATGGCAAAAGTTTTGATTGCCATATTGGCCAACTTGTACTGAATTGCGCCAAAATTAGAGATAGCTGTTTTGAATTGCACCCTTTCATTAGCGTATTGAGTAGCTATGGAAGCGATGTTTTTATTGCCGCCCATGCACATCACACCCAACTTAAAACGCCCAACATTCAATACATTGAAGGCTATCAAATGTCCTTTGCCTATTTCGCCTAAGAGGTTTTCGACAGGCACAGCCATATTTTCAAAAAATACCTGACGAGTAGAAGAGCGGCTGATGCCTAGTTTTTTCTCCTCTGCGCCTAGTTTAAGACCTTCCGTGCCTTTTTCTACAATAAATCCGGTAAACTTATCGCCATCAATTTGAGCAAATACGATAAACACATCGGCAAAGCCAGCGTTTGAAATCCACATTTTCTGACCATTCAGAATATAGTGTTTACCATCTTCCGAAAGGTCGGCACGGGTTTTTGCGGCCAAAGCATCGGAGCCAGAACCTGGTTCGGTGAGGCAGTATGCCGCCCAAAGTTCGCCTGAACTCAATCGAGGCAAGTATTTTTGTTTTTGAGCCTCTGTACCAAAATACAAAATCGGCAACATTCCGATACCTGTATGAGCCGCAAAAGAAGTAGAAAACGAGCCACCGCCTTGTCCGAGTTCTTCGGTAATGAGGGTTGCGGTGTTGGTATCCATTTCCAACCCGCCGTAGGCTTCAGGAATATGTGCGCCTAGCAAGCCGAGTTCTGCTGCTTTTCCGAGCAACATGGTCTGATTTTCAATTTTATGTTGGTTGGCTTTTACATCTTGATTGATAAATTCTCGACACATTTCTCTAATCATCTGCTGCTCTTCATTCATATCCTCTGGAATAAAGACGCTTTGAGAATCCTGCTCTTTGATGATAAATTCTCCACCTTTCAACATTTTAGTTTTTTCCATTAAGGTAGCTTCCATTGTATTTTTGTTTTAATTATGTGTATTATTTTTATAAAAAAACGATGTTGGAAAATATTAAAGAATTGTTCTAGTATTTCTAAACTCTTAGTCTAATATTTTGCAGTTTCGCTCTCGTTGGTTGATTGTAAAAATGAAAATAAATTCTGAAATTCTACTATATTTCTAACTCAAATTTTGGAAGGTTGTTTCGTTTCAATAGGAAATTGTGAAAAAATAGACAAAAATAAACTATTCGTTTTTGGATAGTTCACAAAATAAAGAATACTAAGGAGTTGAGGCTAAACTATACCTAAATAGAATAGTTTATTTTACAAGAAATAATAACGGAGTACATTTACTACATTTTTTAAAAAACAGTAAAATTGCATCATCGCAACACTACTCTTTAAATCCAAATGGATAGCCTGCGCCTTTTCCTATTTCTTGTCCCAACTGATTGGTAAATGCTTCGCCAATAAAATTCAATTCAATATTCATAGGCGTGTTTCCATCCGATTTTTCGACCACCACAGTAGCTGGGAAAACGCCCGATTTTAAACTCATCCTATCTATGCCTTCGCCTTTGGTGAGTTTCCAGTTGCCCACAGGTCCAAGCAGCGCAAAAACGTACTTATTGCCCTCAATGGAGCGCAACCACATAGAAGGATAGCGAAAACTATACGGTCCCCATTCATTAACCAGTATGTATTGTCTGCCCTTGAGTTGATTGCCTCGCAACATGGCGTGAATACCGTCGTTGAGCGGCTGAGGAGCGTAAGTAGAGGTAACGTTGGTTTGAATGTCGTCCAATTCGTTGAGGGCACGAATGGAGTTTTGTTTTTGAATGAGTTGGGAGTTGCTTTGTTTTTCTATTAATAATTGCCCAAAATCAGCAAACTGATTGAGTACGATTCTAATGTTTTTAGAGCTAGAAATTTCGAGAGGCGTAACGGTACTCATAAATATATTGTGGTCAATGGCATAATCTTTCGATTCTATATTTCGTTTTTTGGTAAATGCCCACGAGTCGGGTTGCTTTTCTCGTTCCCAAAGCTGAATACCTATTTCGTTGTATGAAATTTCATTTTGGCGAATGATGTTAGACTGCCCATGCTCGAAGGCAATTCCATATTGATTTTCGGAAATGAAATTTCCCATTATCTCGGTTTTGTAGCTATAACCGCCCCAAATGCCGTAGCGGCAGCCCACGAGTGTGTTATTATAAATGCGATTGCTACTGAAAGTCGCTTCGATTCCATTAGCGGGCGCATACGAAAAATCATTGCCAAAGAGAAGGTTATCATTGCAGCCGCCTTCGCCTGTATTCATAAAATCATTGCCTGCCCACAGAAAAAAACCATCTCCTGAGTGCGTAGCAGAATTGTAAGCAAAGGTGTTTTTATGACTTTCTTGATACACCAAAATACCTGCGGAGTCTTGCCCTCGTGCGTAACGCCCATGCACGTAGCCTCGCACGTTCCAGTCCAATTTGTTGTGCATCAACTTATTGCGAGAAGAGCGATACATCCCGATTCCGATTCCAGAATTGAAACTAATATCATTATTATAAAATAAGCCGCCATTGCATTGCACCAGCATCAAGCCGTTCATGCCTTCCGTGACGGTGAGGTGCTTGACTACCGCTTCGTCGCACTGCTTCAAATAAACTGCCGCCCCATATCTTAGCCATTCATCGTTTTCGTTATTGTGATAATACATCCAGTCGGCAAGGCCTTCTTTCTCCCAAGTGCTTTTTAGCCGTTGGCGATAATTATAACTAAAATCGCAATTGATAAGCTGCAAGCCAACTACGCCAACACCCATCAATCCCCATTTATAGCCTTTTACCGTCAGGTTTTTAATGGTAATGTTTTTTCCGCCTTTTACTAAAATTCCCAATCCGTAAAAGGCATCGGGCGTATTTTTATCGTTAGAGCCTTGAAGCACAGCTCCATTGAAATCTACGACAATATCATCGCCCTCGATGATAATTACAGGCTGGTCAGTGCTGTCGCTACCATTTATTTTGAATGTTTTTGATGCCACCGTAGCAGATGAATTGATGGTTATGCCTTTTTTTAAAAGTAAGCTATTAGTGGTATTGCAGTTTTGAAAACACATTGCCAATAGCAGAAAAAAGAATAAAATTCGTTTCATAATTTGTAGTTCGTTTTTTCAAAAATATAGAATAATCGTGGTTTGGTAGGATAAGGCAGTATAAATTTCTAAACAATTCGCTTTGTAATTGATTTTGATTTAAACTTGCAAAAATTTTATTCATAAAAAATTAAACATGATTCCAACTGAAATTTTTGAAAAACTAAATAATAATGCGTCTTCTATTGCGCCAATTGGCGGAACGATTAAATTTAAATTAGGCGAAAAAACGTATTTTTTGGACGGCACGGGTAGCCAAAACACTTTTTCTACCGAAGATAGAGAGGCGGATTGCACCATTTCTATGTCGGAAAAAAACTTCCAAAAACTGGTAGAAGGTAAACTCAATCCCATGACGGCAATGATGATGGGACAAATCAAAATAAAGGGCGATATGACGCTTGTAATGAAATTGAAGGATTTGTTGAGTTAATTGTATTTATGAAAAAACTACCCGTTTACGAAAATTTTAAAGTTTGTAAACGGGTAGTTTTTTTACGCTATCACATTCACTTCTCTACTCAGGTCAATTCCAAATTTCGCTTTTACAGATTGCAAAATCGCTTCTGAGAGCTGGTATATTTCATTGCCAGTTGCTTGCCCATGATTAACCAATACTAAGGCTTGATTTTTATAAGTGCCTGTATTCCCAACGATTTTCCCTTTCCAGCCGCATTGCTCAATGAGCCAACCTGCGGGTATTTTGACCATTCCGTTTGCCAAATTGTAATGAACGATATTTGGAAATTTTTCTTTTACTCCGTCGAAAAATGCTTGGCTAACTTCTGGATTTTTGAAAAAACTTCCAGAATTGCCTATGACTTTAGGGTCGGGGAGTTTTGAAGAGCGAATGGCAATCACTGCGTTGCTTACATCTTTGGGAGTCCATAGGCTTTGGGGTTTGCCGCTTGCCATAAGTTGCTCCCGAATGGCACCGTATTGAATATTCAATTGAGGAATTTTGGACAATTGAAAAGTCACCGAAGTGATACAATATTGCCCTTTGAGTGCTTTTTTGAAAATGCTGTCTCGGTAGCCAAACTGACAATCGGCGTGAGAAAAGATTTTGACCTCCGCAGTTTCGAGATGAACGGCTTCCAATGCGTAGAAAACGTCTTTGAGTTCAACGCCATAAGCACCAATATTTTGAATGGGCGATGCGCCTACCGTTCCGGGAATCAGAGAAAGGTTTTCGATGCCGAAGTATTGATTTTGGAGTGTCCAAAGCACCAATTCGTGCCAGTTTTCGCCTGCGCCTACTTTTATCCAAACGTTTTCTTCGGTTTCCTTTACCACGGATTTTTCGAGGATATTAACTTTTAAAACACAACCTTTAAAATCGTTTTTCAAAAGAATATTGCTACCGCCTCCGAGTATAAAAAGGGGCAAATAGTTGTTTTTTCGTGTTTTTATAAATACTTGTAATTCCTCGACTTTCTCTATTTCAAGCCAATATTTAGCTTGAGCTTTGATGCCAAAGGTATTGAAAGGTTGAAGCGAAACGTTTTCTTGAATTTGCATAAACTAAATTTTGCTGAATGAAGATTGCAAAGTAAATGCCTTTTGAGAGTAGCAACTAATTATTAGGTGAAATTTTATGGAATAAAGAGTAACAACTCATAAAAAAAGAATGAAAGATTACACTTTTTTATTATAAAATATGGTGATGCGTTAATAGTCCAAATAAAATTATGTAATATGATTTTTTATGAAAAAAAAATTTTATATTCGAGCAAACTAATTGAGTCTTAAAAAGAGTAATACTAAATATGAAACTTACATTAAATGCTGATTTTTTAAAGTTAAAAGAAAAATATCCCAATATATACTTAATTGTTTCGCCGCCTAGGTGTAGTTCTACCGCTTTTGCAAGAGTATTTTGGGAACACAAATCTATTAGATATTATAGTCACGAACCCTTTGAGACGACTTATTACGAAAATAAAGGGTTGGATGATGTCTATCAAAGAATAGCAGCACCACTAGATTTGCTGCCCATCAAATACAATGCTACCTTAGATACGCCGAAGGATATAGTGATTAAAGAAATGCCTTATCAGGTAGGTGGAAATTTTGAATTGGCGGCAAATTTGGCACAAAAACCTATTGTTTTTCTCATAAGAGACCCTCGACTGAATATAGAATCTCGAATCAATAAAAAGTTAGAAGTAGGAGATAGCCCATTTTTTCCGCTTCAAGAAACAGGTTGGGAACTCATCAATCAGCAAATCAATCATTGTAAGTCCAATAGTATTCCTTATATTATAGTAGATGCAGCAGACTTTAGAAATGAGCCAGAAGCTATCTTTAGGCAGGTTTTTGAAAAGTTTGATTTGGATTTTTCTGCAACTCAACTCAATTGGAAAGCTGATGAACGCATAGAAATAGATAATCTCGCAGGAGCACATACGCATTTGTATAAAAAAGTATTGGGAAGTAAAGGCATTAGGCCCGCTACGGAAGTTATTCCAGCTATCGAAACCTTTACGGAAGAACACAACATTAGAACGCACGTCAAATATTGCATGAACATTTATAAGACACTGAGAGCTGATAAAAATTTGATACTACCGAATTAAATATTCCCTAAGCATTGAATTTGTTATTGGATTATGGTTCTTGTTTAATCATTAGAACAATAAAAAACAGTAAAATTGAAAGAACAACGCTGCCCTGCGTTAGCGTTCTTTCCTAGATTCCTATCTGTGTTTTTACAGATATAAATCATCTTTTAAATCAAAACTATATGAAACAAAATGACCAATTTAAAATAGATGGGGTACTTTCCTTAGTAGGAAATACGCCTCTATTACAACTTTCAAAGTTCTTTGCACCTGCTCATTTTAATGTTCACGCAAAACTAGAGATGTTTAACCCCGGCGGCAGCGTAAAAGACCGTGCTGCATTGAATATGCTCAAAGACGCTTGGAATCGAGGTCTTATTAATAAAAATTCGACCATCATAGAATCAAGCTCGGGGAATACAGGCGTAGCATTAGCTCAAGCGTGCGCTTATTTAGGTTTAAAATTTATCTGCGTCGTGGATATTCATTCGCAAGTCATTAATCGAAATATCATTAAAACCTTTGGGGGAAGCGTGGATTTGGTAGAACAACCACATCCCGAAAGAGGATTTTTGGGCGCAAGGCTCGACCGCATTCAGTATTTGTTGCGAACTATTCCCAATAGTTTCAATTGTGACCAATACAGAAACAAATGGCATCCGTTGTCGCATCGACAGACAGTTAAAGAAATTTTGAAAGAACTAGGTAAAGCACCCGATTATATATTTGTAGCATTGAGTACTTGCGGCACGATAAGCGGCATTGCAGAAGCCGTTCGCACTCAAAATCTAAAAACCAAAATCATTGCAGTAGATGCAAAAGGCAGCGTTATTTTTGGATGCAAGCCCCAAAAACGATTAATTCCCGGACACGGAGCTTCTATTGTTCCGCCATTTTATTATGATGGCGTTTGTGATGATTACGTTCATGTATCGGATATGGATTGTATCAGCGGTTGCCGTCAGTTGGTGAGGCGAGAAGGGTTATTTATAGGTGGCTCTTCGGGCGGAATCATTACGGCAGTTCAAAAATATGCGCACAAACTGCCTAAAAACGCTACTTGTGTTTTGATGCTTGCCGATAGAGGTGGCAGGTATTTAGACAGCGTTTATTCTGATGAATGGGTACTGAAAAATTATGGAAGATTGCCAATAGATAGCGATTATAAGCAATTGGGGCTATTGGCAGCGGGGAGTGGGCAGTGATTCTGTTTGCAATGATTCCGTCGGCAGTTTGTTGATTTTTTTTAATAAAAATGTATTTACCAGAAAATTAAGGTATTACCAACCGCACTGCGCACTGCATCATCACCTAAGAATGATTATATTTTCACAACAATTATAAAAAATGTTATTACTTAAAGGACACGAAATAGATAGTTTGCTTAAAGGGCAGGAAGCTGCGCTGATGGAAGTCGTAGGGCAGGCGTATCAAGCACACGCTAAGGGGCATTCGATTATGCCTCCGAATGGTTATTTGACATTTCCTGATATGGAAAAAGAACGGATAATTGCAAAAGCGGCATATTTGGGCGGCGAACATTTCCATGAAGCGGGTATCAAATGGATAGCTTCATTTCCTAATAATTTATCGAAGGGAATTGAACGAGCTTCGGCTACTTTGATTTTAAATTCGGCAGAAACAGGAAGACCAACAGCTATTTTTGAAAGCTCCATCATTAGTGCTAAACGAACTGCGGCTAGTGCTGCGCTTGCGGCGAAGGTGATGTCAAAAGATGCAAATCCTAAAGCAGTAGGGCTGGTCGGCTGTGGTTTGATAAATTTTGAAACACTTCGATTTTTATTACACGTTTTTCCGAGTATTGAAACGTTGCATTTGTTGGATTTGAGCGAAGAGCGGGCGAAACAGTTCAAGAACAAAGCCCTCGAACTAAAAGAAGGTTTGGAGGTGAAAATTCAAAACGACTTACAAAGTTTGCTGGCTACTTGCAAAGTCATTGCTTATGGCACTACGGCCGTTAAACCTTTTACGGATTCCGTTGAAGGGCATTTGCCTGGAGCCGTCATTTTGCATACATCGCTTCGAGATTTAACGGAAAACGTTATCGTAGGGGCGGATAATGTAGTAGATGATATTGGTCAAGTTTGTAGTAATAGAACGTCGCTTCACCTTTCAGAAATGAAAATGGGCAATCGAGATTTTATCCGAACAACGATTGGCGATATTCTAAATGGCGATGCCGCACCATTTGATTCTGGTAATGATTTGCATATTTTTAGTCCTTTCGGATTGGGGATTTTGGATTTGGCAGTGGGCTATTTGGTGAAAAAATTAGCCACAGCGCAAAATGCAGGAATGGTGATTGAAGGTTTTTTGCCGAAGCCTTGGTTGGAGCGGTAGTTGAAGAGATTTGATTTTTATAATTTAAAAGGTTCGGCATGGAAGGCATTGTATGCCTTGTATGCCGAATTTTGTTTTTTTAAAACTAAGAGAATGCACTTAGAATGCCTTATTTGCGGTAAAAAACACGAACCAACAGCAGTAGAATATGTTTGCCCGAAACATGGAGACGAAGGGATTTTGGATGTGATTTATGATTATGATAAAATTCAGTTTCAGTTTGAGTTAAAAGGGTTGAACGAGCGAAAAGATACTTCTATTTGGCGATATGAGCCGCTTTTGCCCATTTTGCCACAAGCTCAAAAACCGATTTTGCACGTTGGGAATACCCCTTTGTATCA
Source organism: uncultured Saprospiraceae bacterium (assembly GCA_942492005.1). Lineage (GTDB taxonomy): Bacteria > Bacteroidota > Bacteroidia > Chitinophagales > Saprospiraceae > CAKZLL01. The sequence goes on along the minus strand of CALOED010000273.1, from coordinate 2,104 downwards.
TGCGGAGCGGTTGGGGCAGTATTTGGGTTTTCCGCATTTATACATTAAGGACGAAGGCAGAAACCCAACGGCTTCGCTCAAAGACCGTGCGGCAGCTATTGCAATTGTAAAGGCGAGAGAGAAAAACGCAGCTATTATAACGGCAGCAAGCACAGGCAATGCCGCAGCGGCATTGAGTGGATTGTGTGCTGGAATTGGGCAGGAAAACGTAATTTTTGTTCCTAAATCTGCTCCAAAGGCTAAAATTGCCCAATTGTTGGTGTGTGGTTCACGGGTGATGTTGGTGAATGGGACTTATGATGATGCTTTTGAATTGTGCTTGGAAGCTACTCGAAAATATGGCTGGTACAATCGCAACACGGGGTATAATCCATATATGACGGAGGGTAAAAAAACGGTGAGTTTTGAGATTTACGAGCAAATGGAAATGCCTGATGTGGTTTTGGTAAGCGTGGGCGATGGTTGTATTATTGGTGGCGTTCATAAGGGATTTAAAGATTTATTGGCATTGGGATGGATTGATAAAATGCCTAGAATTTATGGGATTCAATCGGAAGGTAGCAATTATCTAACGCAGGCGTGGGAAAGGGGAGAAGACGTTTTGACGAAGCCTGCCATCAAAGCGGAAACGGTAGCCGATAGTATCTCGGCTGGTTTGCCACGAGATAGAATCAAAGCGATGCGAGCCGTAAAAGATACTAACGGAGCATTCGTGGCAATATCGGACGAGGCTATTTTAAAAGCTATTCCGCTTATGGCAGCCTACACGGGCGTATTTGGAGAGCCTGCTGGCGCAACGGCTTTGGCTGGTTTGATACGCTTAAAAGAACTTCAATGGATAGAAAAAGATGAGCGAATAGCCGTGATTAATACTGGAAATGGACTAAAAGATATTCCTTCGGCTAATCGGGCATTGGAACTTGTGGGCAAACAGGCAACGTTGATTGAAGCCGATTTGGGCGCATTGGATAGGGCGTTTCAGTAGGAAATTAAAAATAGTTACATTAGTGTTTTGTAAAGTATTGAGAGCTTTGATGGGTATAAAATAAAAAAAATGTTTAGCTTTGTTTAGGAACGTTATTAGCAATAAAAAACTTAAAGGTATGCTCGGTTTAATTGTTATTTATTTTATAGGAAAAGCGTTTTATGACTTAGCTGGCGAATACGAAAAGCACAAATGGGGCCATGCCATAGCAGGAGTGGCTACTTATTATTTAGGAACGCTGCTATTGGGTGTTTTTATTGGCTTGATAGCTGTGGGGGATAATCCCGAGATACTCGATAATTTTTTAGTACTCAGTATTTTTAGTTTGATAGCTGGACTAGGGACTTGCTGGCTACTTTACAAGTATTTAGAAAGAAAATGGACGAGTGTGCCAATGTTTAAAGATGATGAAATACTGGATACAGAATGGATGAATCGAGATGAAAAATAAGGCGGATACAGGACGAGTTGAATAGCCATTATTCACAAAGCGGCGAAGCCGCTTTGTGAATCCTCATTATCAGTTAGTTATGTAATAGGATTTAGTTTTGTGAATAAAGTCTAATATAAAACTATGCAAATAACATTTTTAATATACGGAATCATATTCATAGTGATAGGGTTTGTATTCTATCGGCTTGCAGCAAAATACGAAAAAGATAAGTGGACTTATGCTATTTTGGGCGTAGTTGCTTACTTACTAGGGGCTTTTGTAGTGGGTTTTGTTTTTGATACTTTTATCGCAGATATTGACCAACGCCCTAAAACCGATTGGCTTTGGTTAGTTTGGTTTATTATGACGCTTTCGATTAGTTTTTTGATGTATAGGTATTTGGAAAACAGTTGGTTGCGTGAACCTTTATTTGCCGAAAAGGAAGAAATATTTCCTTCGGATAGGGGAGAGGAAGAAACGGAAAACTAATACGCTTTTTTATTTTATTAAGGCGTATTGAGAACCGCAGATAAAGGCAAATTAATATCGGTAATCACTTCTGTGGTCTTGCCGACAGGCAAGACAGTTTCAAATCTAAAATATATCGGGAGCGGTGTTTTTGAAGTATTGGAGCAAGTGAGTAACGTGAGAGAATTAAAAAGAGTCAAACTTACACGGAGTAAGTT
>CALOED010000272.1:0-4178 GCA_942492005.1 uncultured Saprospiraceae bacterium | reverse complement strand
AACAAAGGGCATAAAGTAGATGTATTTGAGGCCAATACTTATCCTGGCGGAAAATTATCTTCTTTTGAGCAGGATGGATTTAGGTTTGACGCTGGACCTTCGCTGTTTACTATGCCGCATTTTGTTGAAGAATTATTCAGCTTAGCGAAAAAAAACGCAGCAGATTATTTTGAATACATTCAGATAGATACAAGTTGCCATTATTTTTGGGAAGATGGCACTACGATTTCAGCGCATTCCGATAACCAGAAATATGCTGACGAAGTAGGCAAAAAACTCAAAATACCACCGATCATCTTGCTCAAAGCACTAAAAGATGCCAAGCGAAAATATGATTTGACCGCAGAAGTATTTTTGCATCGTTCGCTTCATCAGCCCAAAAACTATTTGAATAAAGAAACCCTTCGAGGCGTTTTAGCTATGCCTACTTTGGATATTTTTACCTCTATAAATAGGGTTAATGAGCGACTGAAGCATCCGAAACTCGTGCAATTATTTAACCGTTTTGCAACTTACAATGGCTCTAATCCTTACAAGGCATCGGGTATTATGACTTCGATTCCTCACTTAGAGCAAGGTTTTGGCACTTTTTTCCCAAAGGGCGGCATGACTTCTATTACCAAAAGTTTGTATCAACTCGCGTTGGATTTGGGCGTGCAGTTTCATTTTAATCATCGAGTAGGTGAAATATTGGTAGAAAACAGTCAAGCTAAAGGCATCAAAGTCAATAACAAACAAATTTGCTACGACAAAGTAGTGAGCAATATGGACGTGTTTTTTACTTATAAAAAGCTAATGCCCAACGAAAAACACCCTAATCGTGTCTTAAACCAGCCTAAATCCAGTTCTGCCCTTATTTTTTATTGGGGCATCAAACGGCAGTTTCCTCAACTTGGCTTGCATAATATTTTGTTTAGCGAAGATTATAAAAACGAGTTTGACCACATTTTTAATAAAAAAACAGTTTCCGAAGACCCAACTATTTATATCAACATTTCGAGTAAACACGAACCGAGCGATGCGCCAACGGGTTGCGAAAATTGGTTTACTATGATAAATGTACCTAGTGATGAAGGGCAAAATTGGGACGAAATCATCGAAATCGTTAGAAATAATACCATAAAAAAAATTAGTAGAATGTTGAAAACCGACATTCGGCCGCTCATAGCAACGGAAGCTATACTGGAGCCTCGCTCAATAGAAAGTAAAACCTCTTCGCACAAAGGCGCACTTTATGGCTCTAGTTCCAATAATTTGATGTCTGCCTTTTTGCGACATCCTAATTTTTCACAAAAAATCAAAAATTTATATTTCTGTGGTGGCAGCGTGCATCCGGGCGGAGGTATTCCCCTGTGCTTGTTGTCAGCTAAAATAGTAAGCGATGTACTTGAAAATTAACTATAAACGAGAGACCTTAGTGGTCAAATCTGCTAAAAATCAATGGCAATTTACAAGAGAGAATCTCTCTGTGGCCACTTTAATTTTATTTTATTTCGTCGGGATTGTCGGATTAACGCTCCCCATTCGAGATGCTTTTGTTCTTTTCTCTCCATTCAATCTCTTGCTCTCGTTAGGGCTTGTGTTATATAATCACAAAGAATGGACGAAGCAATTTATCGCCGTATCAGCGTTTTGTTTTCTAGGCGGATATGCGGCAGAAGTCATTGGCGTTCAGACGGGTATGCTATTCGGAAATTATGAATACGGTCAATCACTTGGTTTCAAAATATTAGATGTACCTATTATATTGGGCGTAAATTGGTTGATGCTTATTTATGCGTCGGCAATGGTTGTTCATTTATTTTTCAAACGGTTTCCGTTGCTCCTTAAAGCGGCATTAGCTACGTTTTTCATGGTGGCATTAGATATTTTAATTGAGCCTGTTGCCATGCAATTGGATTTTTGGTCGTGGGAAAATGGCGTTATTCCATTACAAAATTTCATTGGCTGGTTCGTTGTTGCTTATGTGTTGCAAATAGCGTTTTTCAAGTTTTTGCCGCCCAAAGCCAACAATCATGTTGCCGTTGCATTATTTGGATTGCAAGTAATTTTCTTTGGCGTTTTGAATTTTGTCTTGTAAATACAAAATATTTCGTCGCTAGAGCGGATTATAAATTTTCAATAATTTCTCTAGCTTTTCCAATCATAAAAATCGAACCTGTCACTACTATTATTTTACCTTTTCGATTCTTTAAGGTTGGAATCAACGTTTCTAAATCCCCATTTTCAGGATTTAAAAGTCCATATTTCAAAATTTCAGCTTGTAATATTTCAATAGGATGCGCTTTATAAAAATCATCGGTCAGATAGACTTCAGAAGCTATTTCAGCAGTGAGTTTCAGTATGTTTTTATAATCTTTTTCTTTAGAAATGCCTAATAATAAAATTCGTTCTGCTGGTTTTGAAATTTGATTGAGCGATTGCATCAGTATCCTGATGGCCGGTTCGTTATGGGCAGCGTCAATTATCCAAATTGGCGTTGCTCCAATGATTTCAAACCTTGCCTTCCATTGCGTTTTTGATATTGCTTTTAGCGATTCGATGTTTTTTACAATCCCTTTTTTCTTTAAAAATAGCCAGCTCTCTATCACCAAATTGAGGTTTTGTCGCTGAAAATCACCTTTTAGGTTTGGAGCAAAATCCAACTTTTGATGCTTGATTTTTACCGTTGCCAAAGTAGTTTTCAACGACGCTTTATACTGCTGAACGTAGTTTTCTGACGTTTTAAACCTCACCTTATACTTCGAGCATTCTTCTTTTATAATGGCTTTTATCGCATCCGATATTTCATGTTGCACGATAAGCGTCGTTTTGCGTTGAGCAATGCCCGTTTTGTCTTTTGCCACACTTTCTAATGTGTCCCCCAACTGCTGCGCATGGTCAAGTCCGATAGAAGTTATCAATGCTAAATCATTGGTTAGTAAGCTAGTCGCATCGTTTTTGCCACCAACTCCAGCTTCAATAATAGCTATTTCCACCTTATTTCTATGAAAATATTCTATGGCAACCAAAAGCATTATTTCAAAAAAAGAAGGCATAAAATACGCCCCATGATGCGCTAAAAAAACGCTCAACCATTCTTCGATGTGTCTTGCAATTTGCTCCAGTTCCTTGTCGGTTATTTCTTGCTCGTTTACTCGAAACCGCTCATTTATCTTTATCAAATGTGGCGAAGTAAACATTCCTACCCGTTTGCCATCGGCATTTAGGCACGCTGAAAGCATGGCACTCGTCGAGCCTTTGCCATTTGTGCCAGCTATTTTTATAATCCTAAAATTTATTTTTTCTTTGAAATGCGCCAAAATCAACGTGAAGCGTTCTCGCATTGCTGCTTTTTCGCCAATGCGTGATTGCGTAAGTTGTAGTAAGTTCTCTATTGTCATATTTGGAAATATTATTAGCGAAAATACTTGATTTTTCTAATTCTCAAACACACAAAAATAAATTCAGCTACACGAATCACAATCCATGTTTTCTCTTTTCTTTTTTTTAAAAAAAAATTAACCCTTGCATCCGAAATACTTACCCAAATAAAACCACCGTAAAATTTCAATATCCTAAAATTTAAAACTTTAATCACCACTAATATAAACATTCAACAAATACCAAAATCATAATAAATTCAACCAAACATTGCAACTTTCAAAAAAATGACATACATTGAATTTTATAATCGAAATCGTACAACATGACATTTTATTTTTCAACATATCAATTTTTGCCCACTACATCTCCTAGATGTGCGTCTCCTGCTGTTTTTCCGCTTGGCGGTGTAACTATATAATTTTCTCCGTGCGAGTGCGTGATGCACTATCTATTTTTTCAAAATCAACATCATTATTAAAGACTTTCGACCATTAGAGGATTTTGCTTCTAATTCATGTCTTTTCCTTTTTTAAAATAAAAAACAATCATCCGATGAATATATTAATCATAGGTGGCGGAAATATGGGTTTAACCTTTGCCGAATCATTTATCAATTCTCACGTCGTTACGCCAGAACAACTGATTATTCTCGAAAAATCAGAAGTACGAGCGGCACATCTCAAAACGCTAAAAATAGCCAAAATACATACCGAAGCAGATTGCGTAAAGGAAGCCGATTTAATCGTCTTGGCGGTGAAGCCTCAAAATGCGCCATCACTTTTTGAAGAAATTAGCCAATACGTCGATAATGA
>CALOED010000271.1:0-4755 GCA_942492005.1 uncultured Saprospiraceae bacterium | reverse complement strand
CGGTTGGGTTGAAAAATCGAAATCTGATTATCCCTTTTATAGTTTCCAATTTGAGTAGCTACTCCCATTCGTTTGCCTAGTAGGTTCAATATTTCATTATCAATTTCATCAATTTCGTGGCGCAGATGGTCCAGTGTCGCATTGAAAGTACGGTCAGTTGTGCTTGGGTTTCGATACACCAAATTGCTCACCAACGCTTTGAAAACATCTGGCGTGATTTGCTGCATAGCATCGCTCCATGCGTTATCAGGCTCGGGATGTACTTCCGTCATCAATCCATCAAAATTCAAATCCATTGCCTTTTGCGCTACTTCTCCCAAAATATCCCTGCGCCCACAAATATGGCTATTGTCGCAAATAAAAGTCAATCCGGGAAATTCTCGCATCAAGTCAATGGGAATTTGCCAGCGTGGCACATTTCTATATTTGGTGTCGCCATAGTAAGAAAATCCACGATGAATTACGCCTATGCGACGAATACCAGCGTTGTAAATTCGCTTGATTGCGCCTACCCAAAGTTTAAAGTCTGGATTAATCGGGTTTTTAATCAAAACGGGAACGTCCGCCCCTTTGATGGCATCCGCTATTTCTTGCACCGCAAACGGATTCACCGTCGTTCGTGCGCCCAACCAAAGCACATCAACCCCTGCTTTCAACGCCTCAAATACGTGTTCTCGCTTCGCCACTTCGGTCGTTACTTTCAGTCCCGTTTCTTCTTTTACTCGCTTGAGCCATGCCAGCCCTTCCACGCCTACGCCTTCAAAAGAGCCGGGCGAGGTGCGAGGTTTCCATATTCCTGCTCGAAACAAATCAATATTTTGAGCCGCTAATGCGTGCGCTGTTTTCAAAACTTGCGCTTCGGTCTCCGCACTACAAGGCCCAGCTATAATGTAAGGGCGTTCGTGCTGACTTTCAAATACTTGCTTAAATTCCATGTTTATTATTTTTTTTCGATGAGCAATAACGCCTCAATGGCGCATTTTGCTATTTAAGAACGCTTTCTATTTCGTTGGCTTCTTCTATCAGTTGATAGAGTTGCTTAAAATTTTTCTTGATTAAAAGGCTTCTAAATTTTGCTAAAGTGTTGATATGTTCATCCAATACATCTAAGACATTATCTCTATTTTGTTCAAAAATAGGCACCCACATATCGGGCGAACTCTTAGCCAAACGCACCGTAGAACGAAAACCACCGCTCGCTAATTCAAAAATCCGTTTTTCGTTCTGCTCCTTTTCCAACACCGTGAGAGCCAAAGCAAAAGAACTAATGTGCGAAATATGCGAAACGTAAGCCGTGTGTATGTCGTGCGCTTCTGCATCCAGATAAACGATATTCATATTCAAAGATTGATATAGCTTTTTGGCTACTAGCTGTACTTTTTCGCTACTCTGCTCCACATCTACGAAAACCGTACATTTCCCATCAAAGAGATTCGGAATTGCAGCTTCGGGCCCCGAAAACTCCGTGCCTGCCATCGGATGTGTGCCTATAAATTGGTGGCGTTTCGGATGTGTTTTTATTTTTTTTAAAATCATAGATTTGGTAGAACCCACATCCAGTACGATTTGGTTTGGATTTACTTTGCCCAAAATAGCAGGAATCAATTCTATCATAACGCTCACAGGCGTAGCTACTACGATTACATCTGCCACAAGTATTGCATCATCCAACGCCATCATCTCATCCACCAATTGGTATTCTATCGCTTTTTCTTGGTGTTCTTTGGTTTTATCCACGCCTATCAGTCGGGTAGCAAAACCACTTGACCGCAAGCTGATTGCCATCGAACCGCCTATCAAACCAATGCCTACAATTGCAACTTTCATCAAATTTTGTATTTAAATATTACAACAAAAAACATTTTGTAATCTTTGGCTCGCCTCTTCCAAAACGCTGATTTCATTGCAAAGAGAAGCTCGCAGGTATCTTTCGCCTTGCGTTCCGAAAATGCCTCCGGGCGTAATGAAAACGTGAGCCTGCCGAAGTAGTTCATCTGATAGCTCATAAGAATCCTTGTAATGATTAGGGATTTTTGCCCACACAAACATTCCGCCTTTGGACTTATCGAAGGTGCATTCCAACGTTTCGAGTAAGTGATGGACTTTTTCTTGGCGTTTTTTATAAATCGCATTGATGCCGTCGTACCATGATTGAGGCTGTTGCAAGGCTTGAATAGCCGCCAACTGCACAGGCTTGAACATTCCAGAATCCATATTGGATTTAAATCTTAAAACAGTTTGGATATAATCCGCATCGCCTGCCAGCATTCCCATTCGCCAGCCAGCCATATTGTGCGATTTGCTGAGTGAGTTTAGCTCTAGTGCTACTTCTTTTGCGTTTTTTATTTTTAAAATACTCAATGGCGTATCATTCAAAATAAAACTATACGGATTGTCATTACAAATCAAAATATGGTGCTTGCGCCCAAAATTGACCAGTTTTTCAAAAAAGCAGATGGTCGCTTCTGCCCCCGTTGGCATATTCGGATAATTCACCCAAAGGATTTTCACCTTCCTCAAATCCATATTTTTTTCCAATGCATCCAAGTCGGGCAACCAGTTATTTTCCGCATTCAAATCATACAAAACCACTTCGCCGCCTGCCAATCGAGTAGCTGCGCCATAAGTCGGATAGCCGGGGTTAGGCACTAATACGTGGTCGCCAACATCCAAAAATGCCATTGAAATGTGCATAATGCCTTCTTTTGAACCAATGAGCGGCAATATTTCATTTGTTGGATTCAACTCTACTTGAAAATGGCGGCTGTACCAATCCGAAAAGGCTGAACGCAATTCGGATAATCCTGTATAGCTTTGGTATTGGTGCGCTTGGTCTATATTTGAAGTTTGGCGAAGCGTTTTGACCACCGAATGTGGTGCAGCCAAATCTGGGCTACCGATGCCCAAATTCAATACATTGATGCCTTCGGCACGCATTTGAGCGATTGCTCTCAGCTTAGAAGAGAAGTAGTATTCTTTGACTTCTCCAAGCCTGTTTGATGGCTTTATCTTCATGATTGCTTGTGTTTTTGATGTTGTTGCCAATAAAAAAAGCCCCGACTTGCGGAGCTTTTTTGATGATACATTGGTGTTTTTTTTCACCTCGTATTACACAATAAAAAGTCTCCTTTTATGATTTCCATAAAAGCAATACCAATAGTTCATCCAATAAGAATGGTGCAATACTGTATTCATTTTTATTATTTTTTAAACAAAAAAAAGAGTTCTCTGTGGTAGAGAACTCTTTCTTTTTGTACTTCAATGATGGCACAGAAAGGCTTTTCCCTACTATTTTGGTAGCGGATAATAAAGCCAATAATAACCAAGATTGAATGTATTCATTGCATTAGATTTTTAATATCTATAAAATTTGATACGGCTAAAGTAGGCATATTTTATTTTAATCCAAATTTTTTATCCTTTTTTTCAAAAAAAACTAATCGCCTGTCTTTTAACCCGTTTACTGTTTTGTTTATTGTATCACATCGTATTAATCAAGACTACAAACAAAATGGCTAGACGAAAGTTTATCGTCACATCATCGGAGAAATCATCCGTTATATTCCAATCTCTAAAATCATTGTTCCATGCTGTTTTGAAACTTATATCGCCGAGTGTTTTATCTTTTACGTACCATTCGTTTTGGTCGTTGCTCCATTTTTGTTTGAGTGTCACGGTTTGGGTATTATTAGTAATGCGCCATTCTGTGAAGTCATTCGCCCAAAGGGTTTTCATGGTGATGATTTCGCCATCGGTTGCCCGTAGTTCCCATTCGGTGCGCACACCGCCCCACGATTCTATTTTGCCGCTGTGTGCATCTCCAAATTCATAATCCCAATCTTCCGTCCCGTTGGCTAGTTTCCACCTAAATGTTAATTCGCCTTGCGTGCTATCGGTGTAAATTTCCCATTCCTTTGGGTTGTCGTCCCATTTTTGAGCCGCACCGTCTAGCCACGTTTGAGCAATTATTATATGAGAAAATGAACTAAAAAAATTAGCACGATTATTTTTATAGGTTTCATTGTTTTTAATTATTTTCTTAAAACCATACAGATTTTATTTTGGACAAGCCCAAAAATCTGTATGGTTTTAAAATTATTTTTTGGTTCTTTGACAACTTTTATGACAAAAGCCATTAAATTATTTTTTGGTTTTTACTTCATTGAGTAACGTCAATATCTAAACTATTCAAATACTTATAAATTTTACAATGATGGATACTATTTCAGTTTTTAAAGAAAATCAACAAGAACGCCTCAAAGATGTGGCATTATTACTATTGCGTATCACGTTCGGGTTTTTGATGATACATAGTCATGGTTGGAAAAAATTACTCAAATTCTTTAGTGGCGAAGAGATTAGTTTTTTCAACTCCAGCGGAACGGAAGCTATAATTTGGCTGACGTTAGTGGTGTTTGCAGAAGTAGTATGCAGTGCTTTATTGGTTATGGGCTTGTTTACTCGGATGGCTGCCGTGCCGTTATATATTATGATGCTGGTGATTATTTTTGAAGTTCATATCAATGACCCTTTCAAAAAAATAGAGTTTGCCTTATTGTATGCTACCCCGTTTTTGGTGTTGCTTTTGCAAGGTGCGGGCAGGCTTTCGTTGGATTATCGGATTTGGCGCAGGTATTAAATAAACCGACTAGGATAAATTCAGCCATTCTCGATAAGGAAAAAAGATAGCATTAAGATTCTTCTTTTTCCAGCTAAAAAGAAGCAAAAAGTTAAATATTCCTTATGGAGAATTGC
>CALOED010000270.1:0-89217 GCA_942492005.1 uncultured Saprospiraceae bacterium | reverse complement strand
AAAATAATAGCATTACTTATTTTCCTAAAAATCAGGGTATCTATCTCAATATGAAAATAAATATGTAAATGGAATGAGTGCCTAAAAATGGGGAAATTCAAAAAAATGACACATATTAAAATTCATCTTATATGCTATAATCTGTGACGTAGAAAATCAATGACTTTTCTCATAAAATTTGCTTTTTTATAGCAGCAAAAATCATTTTTCGAGCTATATAATGAAATATTTTATATTATAAAAATAATCATATAGCAAAAATCAATTCACTACACTACAACTAGCTGGTAATCAGTATATTAAATTTAAAATAAATTCACAAAAGTACACATACGATTTATTGAAATATTTTAATTTGTCACCTATAAGTTAAATTTTAATTTATAGTCAGTACAAACAAAATATAGGAGGTTAGTTGTGACAGAAGCATGACAGAAAAATGTTAATCCTAACCTACATTTGTATTGTACGGAAAGAATAATCAAAATGAATAGTGGATTAGACACATATCAGTTATTAACAATAACGCATAAAACTGCCAATCTAAAAAAGATAGGAGATTATGTCGTGAGTGTAAATGATGAAAAGAACCTTGATACCCAACTTGACCAACTGAAACAAACCTTTGGATTAGAAGAATTGCTCTATATCTCTACTTGCAACCGTGTGATTTATTTATTCACAGGCGAAGTGCAAGTCAGTTCTGATTTTATTGAGCAGTTTTTTACGTATATCAATCCGAAACTTAATGAAGAAAAGGAGCGGATACACAATGAGGTAAGTTATTATTTTGGGGAGTATGCAGTAAATCATTTTTACTCAGTAGCAGCATCTGTGGACTCATTAGTAATAGGTGAGCGTCAGATATTGGGGCAAATTCGTGAATCTTACGAAATGTGCAGCAAAATGAAATTGACCGGCGATAGCATTCGCTTGTTGATGCGTTTCGCTGTGACCGTAGCTAAACGAGTGTATGCCCAAACTCGCATTGGCGAAAAACCTATCTCGGTTGTTTCCTTAGCCATTAAGAAATTATTGAACTTGCAAGTGCCAAAAACCGCCAAAATTTTATTGGTAGGTGCTGGCCAAACGAATACTCTGGCAGCTAAGTTCTTAAAAAAATATCATTACGAAAACGTAGTCGTATTTAATAGAAGCCTAGACAAAGCGGAAAAACTTTCCTCCAAATTCGATAATCGATTCCATTCCTTAGAAGCTCTAAAAGACTATAAAGCGGGCTTTGATGTAATGATAGTTTGTACCGGAGCTACCGAGCCTATTATTACTTCGGATATTTACAGCAGCATAGTGGGCGCAGATACAGACAGAAAAACAGTAATCGACCTTTCTATTCCTAATAATGTAGCTAGAGATGTCACAAAAAAATTCACTATGAGTTATGTCGAAATAGATACTTTAAGAGCTTTGGCTCAAGAGAATATGGCTTTTAGAGAACGTGAAGTAACCAAAGCAAAAGAAATAATCATTGAAGAAGTAAATGATTTTGAAGCGCAATTTAAGCAACGCCAGATAGAAAAAGCCATGAGCCAAATTCCTGTTAAAATCAAGGAAGTCAAATCTCGTGCTATCAATCAAGTATTCCACAAAGAACTAGAAACGCTTGATGACGCTACAAAGGAATTGATGGAACGTATGCTCAACTATATGGAAAAGAAATGCATCAGCATCCCAATGACGATTGCAAAAGACGTTATGCTGAAAGAAGCCGCATAAAGTGATTTAAAATAAATGAAATAGACCAATAAGAATTAAAAATAACAAAAGCCATTTCAAGATTTCCTTGAAATGGCTTTTGTTGTTTTAAAATGTTTTAAAGCTAGGCTCGCCATTAACGTTTTCCTTTCTTTTGGCTGAACATAAGAAAAGGGAACGCTGAACAGCATTCCCCTTCTCTTGTAAAAAGTTAGTTAAAAATAAATAGATGTTTAGATTTCTTGAAAGATGACGATGGTCAAATAAATAGACATAATTAAGCCTCCTAAAATTAACCAAAAATTTTTATCCCGATAAAAGTCATCTTTCTTTTCAAAAAGTATATAAGATAAGTGGGACATAAAAACTATATATACAAAACCAAGTGCTATCATTATTTTATAATTATTCTTTTATTCTAAAATTAAAAAGATGATATTTTATCGCCCTTAAAGATTCTAGCGTTCTTCATATCGTTTCTATTTAAATAGATTAGAATTTGATTGATTTAGTTTCATGCACTTGATTTTTTTTGTTAAAAAAAAATGACAAACAAAAAAAAGCTGCTGCCATTAGTCGGTCAAACTAATAGCAGCAGCTTTTTTTAAAAATGAATAATTTTGTCTTTTTAGAAAGAACGCTTCACGCCCGTAGCCAAAGCCAAAGCAGAAATTCGGTCTTCGTGTCTGCCTGTTTTGAAAACGCCTTGCTTGTATTGGGCTTGTGCAAAAATCGTATAGTTTTTGCGTTTACCTATTGAGTGTTCTACGCCTAATCCTCCGTTTAACGAAACGTAATGATTAGATGGCAATGTCCCTTCCTCTAGCAATCCCAAGTCCTGTACTGGCTCACGAGGGCTATTGGTAACAAAATTTGGGTCTTTGACTATACTACTACCCAAATACAACTCCTGTACTACTCCTTTGTTATCTACATCCATGATAAGATAGTTACTCACACCTGCCAAAGCATAAAACTTGGTATCTCCTATGGTTTTGAAATTGTATTTCAAATCAACAGGAACTTCGAGTACGTAAGTATTAATATCCTGAATTTCGGCAAGAATGCCGCTAGATGTTTGATTGACAAAAGGCGTATTGGTACGAATGCGGTGTTGTCGTTTTGATAATCCTACGCCAAATTCTAAATCAATATTATTAGCCAATTGATAATTTGCTCTCAAAGCTATACCCGGATTAATGGCTTGAGCTTGTTTAGAAACGGCAGCTACACTTTCATCAGGTTTGATATTGAACCAATCCAACGAAGCAAAAGCACCTAGTTTCCACTTGCTTTTCTTTTTTATAATAAGCGGCTCTAACGGGCTTAATGTATAAGCATCATTTTGAAGCAATCGGGTATCCAAAGAAGCTATTTCGGAAAAGTCTAATATTGAAGCAATCACTTTTTCCTCCTGATTATCGAGAACTAAGACATCTTTGTTACTAATGTCGTCTTTATTATTATGTACTTGTTTTGCAATAGGCAAATTATTTTTATTGTCATTTAATTTGTTATCTACTTTAATCGCTTTGCTTTGCTGAGATGACGTAGAAGGCAACTGAGCAAAAGGTTGTCCATTATAAGTAGCCGGCTGTTTATCATTCTGATTGCCATTTTGAAGCGCATCCGAAGGTTTTGCTTCTTTTTGTTCCTCATTATCTAAGATAACAGGCGCATTAGGCTGTTCAGAAGATTCAATAATCGTGGGTGCGTTTGCCTCTGTATGAGAAGAAGATGCAGCATCAGTCTGTACGAACTGCATCACCGTCCAGATGGCGAATACCATTAAAAATACCTCAATACCCTTAGCCATATACAACCTCCGACGCATATCGGTATCTTTATCCAGTAACATCTCCATTTCATCCCAATTGGATGATGGCACATTAGTTTCGTATTCCCCAATGGCATCCCGCACCATTTTGTCCATATAATTATTCTCCATAATGGGGATATTTAGATGAAAGCATTAGTTTTAGTTTTGTTCTTGCCTTTACCAAGTTTGACCTTGATGTACTCTCGGAAATGCCGAGTTGTTTGGCTATTTCTTTATGAGAGAAGCCTTCAATTGCATATAAATTGAATACTGCTCTGTAAGCAGGAGACAGTTGCTGAACCGACTCCATAATTTCTTTTGCGCTACAAATACTGATGGGGTCTATCTCCCCGCTCGTTTTGTACTGTGCCTGGTCGAGGTCTTCTGTTCGCCTCCGAATGGCTTTTCTATAATAATCTATCGAAGTATTTATCATAATTCGACGTATCCACGCACCTAGCGATGTGCCAGGTTTGTATTTGTGAATATTTCTAAATACTTTGATGAACCCCTCATGTACAATGTCTCTGGCATCATCTTGATTGTTGGCATAGCGCATACAGACCCCTACCATCTTATTATAATAAGATTCGTAGAGTTCACGCTGCGCCCAGCGTTCTTTATTGACGCAGGCCTGTATGAGATTACTTTCTTGTTTCTTCAAACTCAGGGCGATATCCATCTAATACTGTTATTAAGAAAAACTATACCAAAATTTGACTGCCGCTTCTCATGGTGATTTTGAATGCCAGCCATTTGTAACGAGAATTTATTTTTTCAAAATAAAAAACGCTCGTCAAGAAAGTTTTTCGAGTGGTTGAATCTTCAGTCTCTCTTCTCACTTTCCTTACTAACGCTTTTAAACGTTTTTTCGCTGCTAATATTGGTATAAAAAAACTATATGAATCAGGGCAATGAAAAACCTGTCAGCCGACAGACTCTTATTACATAAAGGGAATAAATAAGGAACAATACGAGACTGCTCCTTATTTGTATTACATTTTCATCTAGCTCAATTCCTTTCCTGCTTTCATCAATAGGGCTTTGGTTGCTTTGATGCCTTCTTCTTCTGACAGCTTGCCTCCTTCGTACTCCACACCTATGTAGCCAGAGTAGCCAGCGTCTTTTACTATTTTCAACATTTTGGAGTAGTCGGTGTGAATTTCATTACCATTTTCATCAAAATCATGCGATTTGGCACTCACCGCTTTAGCAATAGGCATAAACATTTCTACGCCTTTGTATCTATCAAATTCATTGATACAATCACCATCCCATTGCTTGCACGTGCTTCTTTCCACACAGAAGTTGCCAAAGTCAGGCAACATCCCGCAATTTGCCATATTAATTTGTTTCATAACATCCATCATCCAGTTGGCATCCGAAGAGTAACTGCCGTGGTTTCCACAATGACATTGATGTTGGCAGGAAGAATTGAACTAGATGAAAATGTAATACAAATGAGGAGCAGTCTCGTATTGTTGCTGTTATTCCATTTATTTTTTCAAAATAAAAAACGCTCGTCGAAAGTTTTCGAGTGGTTGAATCTTCAGTCTCTCTTCTCCACTTTCGCCACTAACGCTTTTAAACGTTTTTTTCGCTGCTAATATTGGTATAAAAAAACTATATGAATCAGGGCAATGAAAAACCTGTCAATGACAGACTCTTATTACATAAAGGGAATAAATAAGGAACAATACGAGACTGCTCCTTATTCTTATTTCACTGTCATTCAGCTCAATTCCTTTCCTGCTTTCATCAATAGGGCTTTGGTTACTTTGATGCCTTCTGCTTCTGACAGCTTGCCTCCTTCGTACTCCACACCTATGTAGCCAGAGTAGCCAGCGTCTTTTACTATTTTCAACATTTTGGAGTAGTCAGTGTGAATTTCATTACCATTTTCGCTAAAATCAGCCGCGATTTGGCACTTATCGCTTTAGTAATGATGGGCATGAACATTTCTACGCCTTGATCTGTATCGTCAACAAATGCATTGATACACCACCATCCCATTGCTTGCCCGTGCTTCTTTCCACACAGAAGTTGCCAAAGTCAGGCAACATCCCGCAATTTGCCATATTAATTTGTTTCATAACATCCATCATCCAGTTGGCATCCGAAGAGTAACTGCCGTGGTTTTCCACAATGACATTGATGTTGGCAGCCTTAGCATAAGTAGCTAATGAGCCTAATCCGTCAATAGCTGCTTTGGCTACATCCTCTCGGCTTCCTTCACCAAAAGCATTGACACGAATAGAATGGCAGCCCAAAAACTTAGCAGCATCTACCCACTGATAGTGATTTTCTACGGCGGTTTTGCGTTTTTTGTCGTCCGTATCTCCAAGATTGCCTTCGCCATCTACCATTATCAGTAGGCTCTTCACGCCATTGTCATCGGCACGGGTTTTCATTTGCTGCAAATAGTCTTTGTCTTTGGCTTTATCCTTGAAGAACTGATTGACATATTCAATAGCATCTATTCCAAAATCATTTTTGGCTTTAGCTGCAAAATCGAGGTTGTCCATTTTGTTGTCTTGCAAGGTTCTATGCAAAGACCATTGCGCTAGAGATATTTTAAAAAATAAATCCGTAGCTACCTGCGGAGAATCAGATTCTGCATTTTCATCAGAATCCTTAGAAGAATTGGAGGCAGGATTGCACCCTAGTAAGCCTACGCCTACGGCTAATTGGCCAGAGCGAATAATGAATTTTCGTTCTAGAGCTTTTCATCGGTTAGGTTTTTAGTTATTTTATAAAATCGTTTACCGACGAAAAATAAGAAAATTATTCAATTATATCTATTTCAATATTTCATTATATCACGCAAATGAGGGATAAAGTCTCTTATTTCACCAAATACCAAACGTCATCAACACGTTTCCATACCATGCGGAAAGAAAGTTCGTCGTGGTAGAATACGGCTTCGGTTTTTTGAGCATTGAAGTTGGGTTGGATATGACTAGCGATTTTCAAATCTTGAAGTAGCTGATGAGTCTGCGGAGCTTCGCCATAATACTTAGCTAATCGCTTGATGTTGTGCTGTTCTTTTAGGTCTTTTACGAGTTTTGGCAAATAATAATTAACGAGCAATTCTTCATAATCGCCCGCTTCTATTAAGTCAATACTTTGGTCAAGCCTATTTTGCAACGCCGTTTCTGGAGAAGTTGGAGTACACGCATTTAGCGTTAATACACCCAAAATGAGAATAGAGTAAGGTAATGATTTCATGTTTTTGTTTTTGTTTAGAGTTTTGCTAGCTTTTTTTGTCTCTCATACGATTGGGAGTAAGGTTTTAGACGAAAAAAATCGTCATTTTTACGTCATTAAAAACATGATGAGTTTCATTAAAAAGAACGCTGCCCTAAAGGAATAATAATAATATTTGCTGGTTTGTTATGAATATTTTGATTAAAACTCTATTTTTGATAATCATAAAATTGAAACATTAAATAGTCGGTCATGTTCATTGCATTATGTTTAAAATGAACTTATTTCCGTACTAAAATCATATAATTTTTATTCGTATGAGTTTTGAAATACAAGGAACACTCCACAAAAAATTTGACACACAGCAGGTAAAGGATACATTCAAGAAGAGAGAATTTGTATTGGAGGTTGAAAGTGGCGCATATTCTCAATTGATTAAATTTCAATTAGTGCAAGACCGTTGCAGCGTAATTGATAATTACGGAGAAGGAGATGAAATAAAGGTATTTTTTGAGTTGAGAGGGCGAGCTTGGACCAATAGAGATGGAGACACGGCTTATTTTACCAACTTGCAAGCATGGAAAGTAGAAGGCTCGGCACAGCCGCAAGCGCAAAATTTCCAAAGTCCGCCAGCTTCTACCGGAGGATTTCCCATCGGCAGCAGATGTACCGCCTGTCAATAATGACGATTTGCCGTTCTAAAAGCTAAAAGCAATGACAAGGTAAATTTCTTTGTGATTAACAGACTTTATCGCAAAACTACAGCAATTCTCCATAAGGCTTTATCCATTGCCCCGTATCCTTCAGTGCGGGGTAATGGATAAATCTAAAATCAGGGGTTCAACCCTAAACTGAGGTAATGTTGGGCAATAGAATTTCCATAATGAGAATGGCTGGCAAAACTAAATTCTATTACGTAACTAACTGATAATGAAAATAAAGGAGCACAGCCTTCGGCACGAAAACGAATCGAGTCGGGGGCTGCGCTCTTTTTTATTTCAATCGCCCAAATTTTCGGTACGTATTCGTAAAATGAAAAACGTATAAAACAGAAAAGAGATAAACCAACAATCGTCAGTTTATCTCTTCAAATTAAAAAAAGTCAAGTCTTTCAAGACCTATATTTATTCCTCCGTGGCAGGAGATTTTTCTTCTACCTGTGCATCTTCTACCAACTCTTCTACTTGTTCCGTTAGTGTTTCGTCAAGGCTTTTTTTCGATTCATTGTGTTCTGCGTTATATGCCTTAATGATTTCGTTGAATTCATCCGTAGTTACTTCTTGAATGTCCAAAGTAATCGTTTTTTTAATGGCTTCTGTGATACGAGCATTCAGAATGCGTTCTACGTATTGATTGACATAGTTGCGGTCATTCATAAACCTATCCATCATGCCGTTAAGCATAGCCGAATCTATATTTCCACCAAAATAACCTTTGATTTCGTTCTCTATCGTTTCTTCTATCTCTTCTTCCGATACTTTGATGTCTTCTAGCTCAGCTATTTTAGTTTGGATAAACGACCAGCGAAGCCCTTTTTCCATGTTTTTGTACTCCTCCTCTACCGTTTTCTCTGTAATTTCTTCATTTGTAGCAATGAGCCATTCCTTCAAAAATTCAACTGGCAATTCCAATTCGTGCATTTCCATCAACTTGCGCTGATACTGCGCCAAAAGCAATTTATCCGCCTGTTCGATGTAATATTTAGAGTAATCCTTTTTCAAAAAGTCTCTCATCTCTTCCTCGCTGCTGATGTCTTCTCCTGGAAATACTTCCTCGAAGAATACTTCATTTATTTCAGCCGGAACTTGTCTTTTTACACCATTGATAGTAACCTGGAAGGTTTCGTCAAAAGCAACATCTTCATCTTCTTCCAAATCCAAAAGATATTTTTTAATAGCTTCTGTTCCTTCTAATTTGGTATCAAGGTCATGGATGTTAGCCGTGAAAATATCTCCTTTTTTCAAAGTTAATACTTGCTCTTTTACTTTACCTTCAAGCAAATCTACGGCAAGCGTTGTTTCATTATACAAGCCACCATTCTTTATAGCATCGCCTTCCAGTTCCTCAATTTCTACTTCTAGCACATCGTCCTCCTGAATATCATCTTCCACATTCAAGTTTTCGCCAGCTTTATTTCTAAGGTTTTTGACTTCCTCATCTATTTTAGCTTCATCGGCTATTACATTATAAGCAGTCATGGTAGTATCAGAAGAAGTATCCTTGCAATTCAGACTCAGGCGCAAAACCTATTTTGGAATGCGAAAACATAGCGGCTTTTCCTTATTATCTACTTTAAAATCAATTTTGACTTCATCATCAACCATCGGAATAGGTTGGCCAAGTGCATCTCTATCCAAATCTTCCATGTACTCGTTGAGCGAAGTAGCTATTACTTCATTAACAACATCAAAAACCACTTGCTTGCCATACATCTTTTTCACAATAGACAATGGTGCTTTACCCGCACGAAACCCCTTCATGTTGGCTTTTTTGCGCAATTTGTTCAATTCAGCCTTTATCTTATCTGCATAGTCGGCAGGAGTAGCTGTAATGGTCAATATAGCATTTACATTATCTACATCATGTCTCTCAATCGTCGGCATACTTATATTTTATGATTTTTAATAAAAAGGAAAGGAGTAATTAAAATGAAAATATACTGTGTATTAATGTTGATTTACATTCTAATAACATAGAGATAGGATAGTTTATAGGTTCAAAATGTAAATTCGCTTTTAAGAGTAGAATAAGAAAAATTACATTAATTCTATTCTGAAAATACTCTGAAGGTTGCAAGTTGAAAACTACCCTTCTAAAAAAATGGTGCGGGTGGAGGGACTCGAACCCCCACACCTTGCGGCACTAGATCCTAAGTCTAGCGTGTCTACCAATTTCACCACACCCGCTTGTTGGTTTATCTAAGAAAAAACAACTCCTTAACGACTTTTGTTAAGTTTAAATTCCTTATATTTAAAATTCAGTCACTTAAAAAATAGCTTTAACCGCTTATTTTCTTTGCGGCTGCAAATATAAAGTCTTTTTTGTAATAATAAAAAATCAGTAATCAGATATTTTTTATTTTTTTTTGAAAAACATACTTTATCAAGAGTAATGGAATTTTTGGACATAAGAGTTGGAACTTCTTATACCTTAAATTCTGTTTTTTTTATTAAAGGCATCAACACTAATATCTTTTAATACACTTAATATCAAGAACTTAATTGGTAGAATGGTTCTGAATGAAGAATGTAATTTTTAGGAAACCAAAAAATCAGCTTATTCAAATTTATTTACAAGCCGCCATTCAGAATTATACGCTAAAAGATGCCAAACAAATGTAAAAAAACGCAACATGGAAACATTAGTCATTAATACATATACGGAAGAAGAGTTAATTGCAATAGAGGCAAAATATGACGAATTACTTGCCTTATCGAATGCCAAAAATGAGGAAGATAAGAAAAACATAAGAATGGCATTTGAGTTGGCACTAGAGGCACATAAACAACAACGGCGAAAATCGGGTGAACCCTATATTTTTCATCCGATAGAGGTAGCTCGTATTTGTGTGGAAGAAATAGAACTAGGGCCACTGCTGCCATTAGTGCCTTATTGCACGATGTGGTGGAGGATACTGAGGTTGGGCTGGCAGAACTCGAAGCCAAATTTGGGTCTAAGATTAGAATGATAGTTGATGGCTTGACGAAACTCGACAAGGCATTTGATTTGAAAAGCCCGCAGGCGGAAAATTTCAAAAAAATACTCCAAACACTGACTAAGGATGTGCGAGTAGTGCTTATCAAAATGGCTGACCGATTGCATAATATGCGAACAATCGGCTCTATGCCTAAGCGAAAACAACTCAAAATAGCTTCCGAAACTGCTTTTATCTATGCGCCCCTAGCCCACCGATTGGGACTTTACAATATGAAAACGGAGTTTCAGGATATGTGTATGAAAATCACAGATAATGAAAACTACAAAATGATAGCCAACAAGCTATCAGAGACAAAGGGGCAGCGAAATGATTATATTGAGGAGTTTATCGCACCTGTCAAAGAAGAACTGGACAAGCTCGGTTATAAGTATAGAATTTTCGGAAGACCCAAATCAATCTCATCTATTTGGAAAAAAATTCAATCCAAAAAAGTGCCTTTCGAGCAGATTTATGATTTGTTTGCCGTCAGGGTGATTTTGGATGTAGAGCGAGATTTGGAAAAAAGAAGTTGTTGGATGGTCTATTACGTCGTTTCGGATAATTATCGACCTATTCCCGAACGCTTAAAAGATTGGGTTTCTACGCCTAAAAGCAATGGTTACGAATCTTTGCATACTACCGTAGTAGGGCCAAAAGGGCGATTTGTAGAAGTGCAAATACGAACCGAACGTATGGACCAAATTGCAGAAAAAGGATTTGCAGCGCATTGGAAGTACAAAGGAATGTATTCTGAAAACGTATTTGACTATTGGATAGATAGCATTCGAGAGATTCTTGAAAATCCAAATGATGATGCCGTAGAGTTTATTTCCGATTTCAAAGCCAATTTATTTTCGGAAGAGGTATTTGTTTATACGCCAAAAGGCGATATGAAAATATTTCCGAAAGGTGCAACACCACTCGATTTTGCATTTAGCATACATACCGAAATTGGCTATCATTGCGCTTCGGCTAAGGTGAACGGGCGACTTGTCCCGCTGAGTTATCAGCTTCAGAATGGCGACCAAATCCAACTGACAACAGCTTCAACCCAAAAGCCTAACGAAGCATGGCTCGAAATGGTAGTCACCAGTAAGGCGAGAAGTGCGATTAGGTCTGCAATGAAGGAAGAAAAACGCAAAACAAGCGAATTGGGCAAAGAAATGCTGATGCGTAAGTTTAAAAATATGGGCATCAAATGGACGGAGGATAATATCAATACGGTTGTTAAAAAATTAAATTTCAATTCGCATTGGGATTTGTATTATAAAATATCGCAGGATAAAACGTGGCTGACCAATCTCAAACAGTTTAAAACAGAGAATGGGAAATTAACTTTTGTTAAAGAAAAGAAAGAAGAAGCGCCGCTCACTCCTACTATTAATATTCCTAAAAATAGAAGAACTTTCAATTCGCCGCCCAAATTGCTCATCAATGAAGAAAGTGCCGAAAAATACAATTATGTATTGGCTACTTGCTGCAACCCTGTGCAGGGCGATGATATTTTTGGCTACATCACAGCAGGCGCAGGCATGAAAATACATAGAACGAACTGCACGAATGCGACTAACCTCATGGCAAATTATGGCTATCGAGTGGTGAAGGCAGAATGGGTAGATGTTGAGAATACTTCTTTTGTAGCCGATTTGAAAATCATAGGCGTAGATACGATAGGTGTAGTTCAGCAATTGACTAACGTTATTACCAATAGCTTAAATGTGAATATGCGTTCTATTACAATGTCTGGTCATGCGGGATTTTACGAAGGACGAATTAGCATTGTCGTTCAGAATACGAGCCAATTGAATAGCGTCATTCAAACCTTGAAAAAGCAAGAGGGAGTCAATTCCGTTCGACGAATTAATTGATAATGAACTAAATAAACCACCTGTAGTTTATACTAAACACTTTCAAAAAAATAAGTGTCCTGATGAAACATTTATGGATTATTCCATAAGAATATAAAATATTATAGCAAGTATTGTTTAAGTTTGTAACTCAAAATACAAGTAATCACATAAAATGGCAATTATAGATAATAATAAAACGATTGAAGATACAGTCAAAGAAGTGAAAAGTATATTTTCGAGACACCTGGAGCAAAATAGTTTACGTAAAACACCTGAACGATTTGCCATCCTCGAAGAAATCTATCGCCGAACTGACCATTTTGATGCAGAGGCGTTGTATATCCACATGAAAAACCAAAATTATCGAGTAAGTCGAGCTACGGTTTATAATACACTAGAGTTATTAGTATCTTGCGATTTAGTAAAAAAACATCAGTTTGGGAAAAATTTAGCCCAGTACGAAAAATCTTATGGTTATAAACAACATGATCATTTGATATGCTTGGATTGCGGCGATGTGTTGGAATTTTGCGATCCAAGAATCCAACAAATCAAATCTATGATGGGCGACTTACTGAAATTTGAAATCACACACCATTCTTTAAACTTGTACGGCAAATGTCAAAGAAGTCTGTGAGCGAACAATAAAAGATTAGGAGAAATAACATTTTAATACGATATAAAATTTAGTCAATAGGGGAATTGATATATTTAAAATATAATCATTAAGAACAAAACTCAATTAAAAATGGAATATCAATTTAAGCAATTAGATAGCATCAAAGTGCTGTCTGTAAGCAACCTAATGTTTGACTTTGAAAATCGAAGATTATTAAGAAGAAATTGAATCTCACATCCAAGATGGATTCAATCAATATGTCATCGATTTATCACAACTTAACCTGATGAATAGCGTAGGATTAAGTTTTTTGATAGCCGTACTCACCAAATCAAGAAATGCTGGAGGCGAAACCGTAATCACCAATGTTTCCGACAAAATTCGAGAGCTTCTTACCGTCACTAAATTACAATCCATTTTTACCGTTTGCACTAATGTAGAGCAAGGAGTTGAAATACTCAAAACGTTGAACAAAGGCGTAAATGTTTAAGTAAAAAAAGATAGTTGCAACCTATTTAAGAGCGTAAGGAAAGTAAAAACAGCAATATAACACTAAAAACTATTTCGGATTTCTCATTTCAGGTTCAAATAAGAATATATCAGCCGAAACAATTTAACACAACAACTTATCATTTTAGCTTTTCCTGTTACTTAGATATTTACAAAACATCATGCAAGGAGTGTCTCAAATTTACTTTGCAAATAGACATTTATGGGGTGCTTATATCTAAAGCAAGTCAAGCCTGTAATTAAGGTGGTATCGGGCTTATAGGATTTTTATGCCTGTACCTCGACACTACCTCAGAAATTTTACTATAAAAAGTTTGATATAGCGTAATGAAAAGTCGTATTTTGCATTTTGTTTTGAACCAAAATAATTCAAAAATACAATGGCAGTAGATGTAATACTTGGGCTTCAATGGGGAGACGAAGGAAAAGGAAAAATCGTTGATACGCTTGCTGAAAGCTACGATATAGTAGCAAGATTTCAAGGCGGCCCCAATGCAGGGCATACTTTAAAATTTGATGGAAAGAAGTTTGTATTGCATACTATCCCATCAGGTGTTTTCAGACCTAACTTACTCAACTTGATAGGGAATGGCGTTGTTATCAATCCAACTACGCTCAAAAAAGAGATAGACGGACTGAAAGCAGCAAAGGTAGATTTTGAAGACCGATTGCTCGTGTCTCGCAAAGCGCACCTCATTATGCCCACACACACGCTATTAGATGCAGCATCTGAAGCGGCAAAGGGCAAATCCAAAATTGGCTCTACGCTCAAAGGCATTGGCCCTACTTATATGGATAAGACCGGGCGAAATGGCTTGCGAGTAGGTGATATTTTTTCACCTCAATTCAAATCCAAATACCATTCTTTACGCAATAAGCACTTAAATCTTTTGCGTGTGTATCCTCCAATTGACTATTCCGAACTCAACAAAATCGAAGAGGAATGGTTTGCTGCGCTGGATGCCATCAAAAAACTACAAATAGTTGATGGCGAATATTACATCAATCGAGCATTGAAAGAGGGCAAAAAAGTATTGGCAGAAGGAGCGCAAGGAGCTATGCTAGATGTAGATTTTGGGACTTATCCCTATGTTACTTCTTCCAATACACTCACCGCAGGTGTTTGTAATGGCTTGGGCGTTGCGCCTTCCAAAATTGGGGAAGTCATTGGCATTTCCAAAGCCTACTGTACTAGAGTTGGTAGTGGCCCATTCCCAACTGAATTGCATGATGCCGTTGGCGAAGAATTGAGAAAAGTAGGCGCAGAATTTGGCGCAACTACGGGTCGTCCTCGTCGCTGCGGTTGGATTGATTTGCCTGCATTGAAATACGCCATTATGATTGGTGGAATTACTCAAATTGCGCTGACTAAGGTAGATGTATTGAACGGTTTCAAGGAAATTTCGATGGCTACGCACTATCGCTACGATGGTAAATTGCAAGATGAAATCCCGTATGATTTGGTGACTGTGCCAGTAGAACCCATTTATGAGACGCACCCGGGCTGGGAACAAGATTTAGACCATGTAACGGAATATGAGAATTTTCCAGAAAATGTAAAAAAATACATTAGTGTATTAGAAAAACACCTTGAAGTACCTATTACATATATTTCAACAGGGCCAGAAAGGAAAAAGATTGTTATCAGAAGCAAATAACAACCGATAAAGTTTCATATAAAAAAAAACGGGCGACGATAAATTAGTTTATCGTCGCCCGTTTTTTTATTCTCTCACCATTAGACTTTATTCACAAAACTAAATCCTATTACATAACTAACTGATAATGAAGATAGGCAAAGCGGCTTCGCCGCTTTGTGAATAATGGCTATTATACATCAAAAGTAATCTCTACCTCATCGGTAGTAGGATGCGACTGACAAGTAAGAATAAAACCTTCTGCAACTTCATCATCGTCTAATGCAAAACAAACCTCCATTTCTACGCTGCCTTTCAGTGTTTTTGCCATACAAGTAGAGCAAGCACCGCTAGTGCAAGAATAAGGCGGGTCGAGCTTTTCACGAATAATGCCATCCAAAATGGTCTCTTTATCTTTCAATACGATTTCGTGCTGCTTGCCGTCCAAGTGAACCGTTACTTTTCCAGAAGCCTTGACATTTTCGCTGACTTCGTGCGGAATATTAACAGAAGAAAATCGCTCAATATGGATATTGTCGGCACTTGCGTCCTCTTTTTCGAGCGTTTCCTTTATCAAATCCATCATGTCATTGGGCCCACAGATAAAATACTCGCAGTCCGTGTATCGACTAGGATTTTCGGACAAAAACTGCTTAACGAGTTTTCCATCAATTCTACCTACTGCACCTTTCCAGTTGATAGTTCCTTTTTTCAGGAACCCGCCAAAGCCCTTAGACTTTTCTCGCTTAGGTTGGCTAAGCGTATATTTGACATTTAGTTGGTTTTCATATTTTTTCAATAGCTCATCCAGTTCCAATTTAAAGATAATACTATCTTCATTTCGGCAGCCATACAGCAAATTGACGGTGCTTTGAGGTTCTTTTTCTATAACGGTTTTCAGGATAGACATCAGCGGAGTGATGCCGCTACCTGCACCAAATAGATAATAAGTTTTGCGGTTTTCCTCATTCAGTTCTGTGAAGAAACGTCCTTGAGGCGACATGACTTCGATGGTGTCGCCCGTCTTGACATTATCCGCAATATGGTTTGAAACAAGCCCACCCTTCACACGCTTAACGGATACTTTCAAGCCTTTTTCCAATGGGCTGCTCGACATGGAGTAAGCTCTGCGCTCTTGCTTTCCGTTGATATTAAAGCGCAAAGTCAGGTATTGCCCTTGCTGGTATTCAAATATACTTTCTAAGTCTTTTGAAACATCAAAAACTAAGGATACAGTATCACTTGTCTCTTGAATCACTCGATTTACCGCCAAAGGGTAAAAATTCTTATTCATTCTTTTACTTGTTTTATATAAAAAGTAGTTGGATATATTTAATGAAACAAAACAGGTTAATCCAATTGATAATCAACGGATTAAGTTTTAAATTTTCATCTACTCCGTGGATTTATTCCTCCAAAACATTTTCTTTATTTTTAAAAATACCAACACTCTTCAGTCGAAAATAGTTATCGACTGCCGCTTGCAGCGTCATATTATTTTCAATCAAAAATTGAGGATTAGACAAACCCACTAAAAATATTTTATCTGTAATAGCTAACCACGCAGGGTCAAAATCGTTTAAATATCCTTTGTCAATTCCTTCTTGATAAAAGGCTTTGGCACGCTCAGCCGCAAAAAACTGCAAAGAGATTAATCGCTCCCAAAGTTCGGGATATAATTCTTTTAAGTCTAATAAAAACTGATTGGATATGCCTGCAAGACGCAAAGATGCGTTTTTTATAGATTTTTGATACCTCGTCATGTAAGGAATTTCTTCATCGGAGGTATAATCTTCAAAGGCTGAAATTTCCGTAATTTTAGTAGTCACTACCGCTTCTAAAATTTCCATACGGGACGCAAAATGTTTATAAACAGTAGCTTTACTCACGCCTAGTTTGTCTGCAACCTCGTCCATCGTAAATCGCTTCAAACCATTTTTCATATAGATAGGCATGAGTTTTTCTATCCATTGCGCTCGTATTTCTGGGTCGTGAATACGTTTTTTTTCTATTGGTTTCCGTCCCATTTTATTGCATTGTTTTATTTATAAAAAATAAGAATATTAAGACACATTGCTTAGCATTGCTAAGATAAATACTGTAAACTTTCAGTTTTATCTTCACGAATTTTACATAAAAATATCCAAAATAACTTAATTTGAAGCGACTTTAAAAAAACTAAAGTCTTTTTCACTTTTAAATGTTTAAATTTATTACCATTCTAAAGAAAAATTCAACATTTTAAATGAAAGATACAAAATATCTATTGGCTTATGTGCCTATTTTGGCGGTGTATCTAGGCTTGTATTTAGGAAATGCTTGGACTTATTCGGGGCTAATTATAGCATTCGTTTTCATTCCATTAGTCGAACTCTTTACATCTGGAAACACTGATAACCTTTCTCAAAATGAAGAAGAAACGCTCTTGTCCAATCGTTTTTTTGATATATTGCTCTACCTCAACTTGCCTTTGCTATACGGTCTGATAGGTTATTTTTGCTGGATTTTATCACAAGGTCAGCATTCTACTTTTGAAATAATAGGCATGACTTTGAGCGTAGGTATTATCTGCGGCACATCAGGCATCAACGTAGCGCACGAACTAGGGCACAGAACCAACAAATGGGAACAACGCATTGCGCAAGCCTTGCTTTTGCCAGAATTTTATATGCACTTTTTTATAGAACACAACCTCGGACATCACAAGTACGTCGCTACACCGACTGACCCTGCTTCGGCTCGACGAGGCGAAAATATTTATACCTTTTTTGGGCGTTCTGTCTCTCAAAGTTACCTTTCCGCTTGGGCAATTGAGCGGAAGCTATTAGAAAAAAAAGGCTCGAAATTTTGGAGTTCTGACAATCGAATGTTGCGTTTTCAGATTTTACAGGCTTTGTATGTATTCCTAATCGGTTGGTTTTTGGGTATTCAGATATTAAGTTTAGTGATTGCCGTTGGTATTATTGGTTTTTTGCTACTCGAATCCGTCAACTACATCGAGCATTATGGATTGCAACGTCAGCAGTTGCCTTCGGGAAGGTACGAACCCGTACAGCCGCATCATTCTTGGAACTCCAATCATCCGCTAGGTCGAATTATCTTGTATGAACTCACTCGACACTCTGATCATCATTACAAGGCTACACGAAAATATCAAGTTCTAAGACATTTTGACGAAAGTTTGAACCTCCCACATGGCTATCCTGCAGCTATTCTAACCGCATTAGTGCCGCCGCTTTGGTTTCGAGTAATGAATAAGAGATTAGAAAATAAGTAGGTAAGGCGTTAAAAGTAACGGTTCATAAAATAAAAAGACAAAATCTTAGCATCAAGATTTTGTCTTTTTATATAAAACTTATAAATGTAATTAATTGCTACATCCACTCTATTGAATTTTCATAAGATTTTAAATCATTTTCCTTAGGTGGACATTGGCAATTTTCCATACTAAACTGCAAATCAGAATTATTTGGAATAGAATACAAACACTCTGAACCGAGCGTTTTAGCCAAATACACTACAAGATTGACGACCAATTGCGTTTTTTCAGCAAGAGGTAAAGTGTGGTCAATTCCGATTTTGAATGTAGTAGCTAGTTCGTTCGGATTGCTCGCAAGAGTAGATAAATAGCTCGTATGGTCAAGGTGATGCGCATTGAAAGGCAATACATTATTGATGCTTTTAGAAAACTCTAAATCATAACTGGAGATAAATCCATTTAGAATATCTGCAATGTCATGAGCTAAATGTTCCGTTTTGGGGTCGGTATAATACACGGTGTTTCCACGTAGGTTATTGCCAATCACGATTTTGTATTGTGTTTTGGAAGATGCAGGTTCTTCTTCAAAAACATCTTCATTGATATGCAAAGGCGTAATGACGGACATGGAACTCCCATTTTCGCAATCCAGATTAAAATATTTGTGTAATTTTTTATGAATACCCTCTTCTTGCTGAGGAAATTCCGAAAATAGCGTAATAGAAGTAGCTACCTGTGGTAAGCGTTGTTCTGTCTCAGTAGAGACGCATCCCGCCATCAGTCCGCATATCAGCGTAAGTGTAAATATTTTAGTCAATTGCATAGGCAGGCATTTTTAATTATTCATGAAAAGAAACGTTGCAATTGTTTACAGCATTTTTAGTTTTGGTAAAATTGGAAATGTTTTAAGAATACAAAGAAAATAAATAATATTAAGAAATTGCTACATCATGCTTACAATTTACAATTAATCAACCGAAGGTGCAAATTGTAAGCCCGTTTTAATGTTAAATTTTTAACTTAAATGTACGAATACTCCTTTTTTTATGGTAAACAAGAAGAGCCACCGCATCAAAATTCATAAAAACCCTAAGTTCATCTCTTTTGCGTTAGGAAAAAATTGCTTTTGGGGATTCACAAAAAAATAACCACTCACGTTATATAATTGAGGATTTATATAAAATTTTAAAGCCGCCTAACTCACGGCACTTACATTTCAAACGCTATCATTATGAAAAAAATCATTACACTTTTTATTACTTTACTCGCCGTCATTCCACATTCCAATGCTCAACACTCTATCGCTCGCCAGTGGAATGAACAGGTTTTAGAAGCCATTCGTATGGATTTTGCTCGCCCCACTGTTCACGCTCGCAATTTATTCCATACTGCTGCTGCCATGTATGACGCTTGGGCGGTGTATGAAGATGGTGCAGATACTTACTTTCTCGACAAAACCGTACACGGATATAATACGCCATTATTGAAGTTTGAAATGCCAACGGACAAACAAGCGGCACAAAGGGAAGCCATAAGTTATGCCGTTTTTCGACTGATGAAACACCGATTTCAACATTCGCCACAAGCGGAAATACTCTTCCAACGGCTAGATATTTTTATGACTTCTTTGGGCTATCATCCTGATAATTATTCATTGGATTATGGCTGTTCGCCAGCAGGTATGGGCAATTATATTGCCGCTCATATTATTAATTATGGTTTAACGGACGGCTCTAACGAAGCGAATAGCTACGAAAACGAGTTTTACAAACCCGTCAATCCGCCCTTATTGGTAGAAGAGTCTGGCAACCCATCTATGCAAGATTTCAACCGATGGCAGCCATTACAATTTGATGTCTTTATTGGGCAAAGCGGTATTGCGTCTAGTGATTCGGTGCCTGATTTTTTGAGCCCCGAATGGGGACAAGTCAAGCCATTTTCATTACAGGAAGCAGATG
This sequence comes from uncultured Saprospiraceae bacterium, assembly GCA_942492005.1. Classification (GTDB taxonomy): domain Bacteria; phylum Bacteroidota; class Bacteroidia; order Chitinophagales; family Saprospiraceae; genus CAKZLL01. The sequence goes on along the minus strand of CALOED010000270.1, from coordinate 68,948 downwards.
CAACCATTTATCAGCGAGATGGGTTTGATTATAAAGTCTATCACGACCCTAGCGCACCGCCTTACATAGATTGGCTCAATGGTACAGGAATGACCAAAGAATACAACTGGGGACATTCCTTAGTGGCAATTTGGTCGTCGCATCTTGACCCTGCGGATACTACGATGTGGGATATTTCGCCAGCTTCGATTGGCAATTTGAGTATAGATTCTTTTCCGAAAGATATTCCAAGTTTGAGAAATTTTTACAATACTTTGGAAGGTGGTGATTATAGCACAGGACACGATTTGAATCCTACAACGGGGCTGCCTTACTCCCCTCAAATCGTAAAAAGAGCAGATTATGCACGCATTTTAGCAGAGTTTTGGGCGGATGGTCCCGATTCGGAAACGCCCCCTGGGCATTGGTTTACTATTCTGAATTATGTCAATGACCAACCCGAACTCGAAAAACGCTTCAAAGGGCAGGGCGAAATTTTGGATGATTTGGAATGGGATGTCAAAGCCTATTTTATACTTGGCGGAGCCATGCACGATGTTGCTATTTCAGCATGGGGCATCAAAGGTTGGTATGATTATGTGCGCCCCGTTTCGGTCATTCGAGCGCAAGAGGTAAACGGGCAAAGTTCTGACCCAACACTGGATAGTTACAGCCCTAGCGGATTTGAGTTAGTTCCTGACTATATCGAAATCATAGAAGCAGGCGACCCTTTAGCTGGCGCAAATGGCGAAAATATTGGCAACCTAAAAATCAAAGCATGGAAAGGGCCCGACTTTATTGTTAATCCGTTTTTTGATATTGCAGGAGTCGATTGGATACCGGCAGGCAATTGGTATCCGTATCAGCGTCCAACTTTCGTTACGCCGCCATTTGCGGGCTACGTTTCGGGGCATTCGACGTACAGCCGAGCGGCAGCCGAAGTTTTGACTGCACTGACGGGCGACCCATTCTTTCCGGGCGGCGTGGGCGAGTTTTTCTGTGCGAAAGATGATTTTTTGGTTTTCGAGAAAGGCCCGAGCATAGATGTGACTTTGCAATGGGCAACGTATCGGGATGCTTCTGACCAATGTAGTTTGTCGAGAATTTGGGGCGGCATTCATCCGCCTTGCGATGATATTCCAGGGCGTTTGATTGGCGAACGTATCGGAAAAGATGCTTTTGCATTTGCCGAGCCGTACTTTACAGCACCTCCAGAGACGCTTATTCAAGCCAATGATTTAATCATTTTTCCAAATCCTGCGCAATGTATGGTCAATATTGAGTACGATTTTGAAGGCGAAATGCCTATTCAAGTATTTAGAAATGATGGAAAACTTATCCGAACTACTACGGTTAGTTTTGAAAATGACCAAGCGTATTTGAATTTAGGTGATTTGGATGGTGGCGTTTATATCCTTGTCGGCTTCAGTGGCAATGAGCGATTATTTACAGAAAAAGTGGTCGTGTTTTAAAAAGCTATTTCTGGACAAGGCAAACCTTAAAAAATAGTTATAGATTAATATCTAAATCGCAGTCTCTTTTACGTCTAAGACGTGAGAATAATGAATTTCAGAGACGCTGCGCTTAACTCTGAAACTAGCAGGAGAATAGACTGAACCTGCGAAGTCTTCAAGACTTTGTAGGTTTAAACTGTTGAAAAATGAAGACTTACAAAGTTTTGAAAACTTCACAAGTCGAGTTTCTGTTCGACCTGTAAAGTACAGCACCAAAGCCATAGTGAGAATTGCTGTTGAAATTTCAATCTTTTGGCAAAAATTGTCAAAGAGCCCTAATATTTTCACTAAAAAGTCAATTTCACTAACCTCAAATAACTTCTTCGTTCGCTCGGCACGATGAGCGTATTGGCAGATACTTGTGTGGCTGCCGTCATCTTGAGCATAAATTTATAGGGTTTGGTGTTAAAAAGGCTTGCTCTATCCGAATCGCCTGTACCCGACACAACATACTCATAAACCGTACCCGTGCTTTTGATGGCATCATTGTATATCAAGCGCAGATTGCTGCGATTTAAGAATAAGAAAAACGAAGAAAATTCTCCGTTGTCGTCTTGAGAATATTGTTTTTTGTGCAAAATCTCTTTCCAATGCACCTCGCCCGTAGGATTGAATGAATACAATAATATTTCATTAAAATAATAATCCGTTTGCGCCATATTATGATTTCTTCCATAATACGAATTATTATAAATACCTGTGTTTCGGATATATTTCTTGTTGCGTTCTGCTATCATCAATATACCGCCATCGCTTCTAGGGATGATTTTTTGGACATTCACATCGCTAAAACCCACATTTCTATCTATCTTTTTGCCTAACACTAATGTAAGATAATCATTATCAAATGGCGTAAATTTCACCGTAGGATTTTGCGAATCCAACGGATTGACATTCATATAAAAAATACCATGCGCCTCTACCGTCGTCCTATCAGAATACAAACCGCTCACGATGATTCGCTCATTCAAGTTGTCGTAACTGGTTTCTAAATCATACCATAAATTACTTTGAAAATCAATCGAATAGTTTTTAAAACTATTATCACTCTCTAGTATCGAAATAAACTCCAGTCGGTTTTCTTCTTTTTTCGATTTCTTATTGCCATACTCCATTAGCAAATGCACACCTCCTTTGTTATCTACAAGAGCATCCAAAAAATCTCTCCTATAACTAAAGTCTGGCGGCGAGATATTAATATCCAATGTCGTTTTTTCTTTTTTATTATCAAAAACGATAATATCTAAAAGCGTCTCACTGCTGTTACTCAGAAAGAAAATTTTATTCTTGTCTTGCGAAATATACATTTCTGGATTTGGAGAATACGCACGTCGAGGATACCATTTTACGGTAGTAGAATCTACTATTTTCAAATCGTTGTTGTACTTTCTCATTCGCAAGTGCAGATGATTGCGGTATTTGTATTTATAAAAAACAGAGAAGTAATTTTTGTAAGTAACCACACCTACTACCCTAGCATTCTTGCGCTCAAATCTCAAATCTCTTTCCCATTTTCTATTCATGGTTTCATCAAAGGCCTTGACTTTATATCGGTCATTGTCTTTTAATAATACCATCGTCACGTCTTGTACCGTTCCTATGATTTCGTAAGTAGAAGTAGAGCGCAAAAGAATTTCGGGCGTAGCGTCTATCTCTTGCCCATAACTAACCGAATGCCATAATATGGCACTCAGGAAAATGGTTATAAATTGTATTTTTTTCATATTCTGATAATTGATGAACTGTATGTATAACTGTGGCGTAAAAAATCAGCCAAATCAGTATTTAAACTTGACCTCCTTTATATTAAACTCTCTAATCCCCTCTGATGTTACGATTTTCAATTTTCCAGTAGATGAAGTTCCTACAATTGTACCTTCAAAGACGTTTCCTTCTGTCACATCCTCGAATAGAGCTAATTCTCCCCTTCTGTACAACGCCTCATAATAAGATTTGTCAATGCTCGCTTGCTGCCGACTTCTTAGTTTTAAATACCACTTCTCAACGTGCCAACACAAATTTTGGTTTAAGGTTTTTAAGTCAAAATTTTTACCTTCTAGCATTTTTAATGATATAGGATGAGGCGCATCGCTCAAAAACAATTCTTGATTCACGTTGATACCTATTCCCATGACAGAGTGTTTGATAGTGCTACCCGACAAGCTATTTTGTATCAGAATGCCCGCTATTTTTTTATCCTTAATATATATATCGTTGGGTACTATTTGATATGAATAGGAGCAACCGTATAGTCCGCCAAAAATGACCGAACTGCCAATCCTGCCACTTTACTCAAGTAAAACTGCTCGTTGGCTCTCAAGAATTTTGGCAGCAAAATGACACTCCAATTAATGTTTTTTTCTGCCTCACTTTCCCACGCACTGCCAATCTGTCCCCTACCAGCCGTCTGATTAGAGGTAGAAATGACAGTTCCTTCGCTTGGATTATTTTTTGATAGGTAATCTAAAGCAAAGCTATTGGTAGAAGTTAGCGAAGGATAGTCCAAGAAAACCTGTCCGACAAATAGCGTGTTTCTATTCAAGTTATTTTGTTATTTTTACAAATATCTAATGCGATATTCCAATTCTAAACGTTTTCAGTAATGAAAATACTGAATTTTATGATTTTTAAAAAATCAATCAGTCTTAGAATTGGACAAATACATCTAATAAGTTCGTGAGCGAAACTGAAAAGCATAATCTTGTGTTCTTAGCGATGTATCCTTTTTTTTTAACCAAAATTTAATATAGTTGACAATACTAGAAAAAAAACTATCTTCTACAAAGAACTATTCAATATCGAAAATTAACGAATTGATAATCAATGCCATTCGAGATAAAAAAGGGCATGAAATTTTAAAATTGGACTTGACCCAGTTACACGATGCTCCTGCAGACTATTTCATTATTTGCCATGGTAATTCAGATACGCAAGTAAAAGCTATTGCCAATAGCATTGTAAAAGAAATAAAAGACCACACCAAACAATTGCCCAACCATGTAGAAGGACAACAAAACGGCACATGGGTTTTAGTGGATTATTTCAATACCGTAGTTCATATTTTTCATAAAGAAAAAAGAGGCTTTTACAACCTAGAAGCACTTTGGAGTGACGCTATCAGTACGCAATACGATAGTTTATAAAAATAAAATTTGAACTATTCATGCCTTAATATAATGGCATAGATAATTCGATTCGAGGATTTTATTCTATACAATTTAGGTTTTATCCTACAATCTATCCTCTTTATCGAAATATTAATCCATTGGTACATCTTTTTTAGATGTTGAATGTTCTAAAAAATAGCTTTACAAATTATTACCTTTGTAAACAGAAAAAATATAAAATTGCAGAAAAAATATTTTTTGTAATTTATATATAATTATATCAAAAAGAATAATACTTAACTCGATGAGTAACGAGTACAACGATAACAACAATCAGAACGGAAACGGCGACGAAGGCAATAAACCTCAACAATCCAAATTCAATTATTATTGGATTTACGGAATTATTGCTTTATTACTGTTGGGCGCAAACTTTTTCAAGTTTACTAGCCAAAACATGGAAGAATTGGGAAGTACTTCTGAATTTCAGGAGATGCTTCGAGATGGCGACGTGGATAAGATAGTCATCATTAATGAGACTTCAGCCCAAGTATTTATCAAAGAGAAGAAGTTAGAAGAAAAAGAGAAGTACAAAAAAGTACGTTCTACTCGATTTTCTGACCTCAACCCTGGTCCACACTTTACCATGACTCTAGCCGAGTCATACAAAATCAATGAAGTCATAGAAAAAGAGCAAGCAGAACTTCCTCGTGAAGCTCGTGCTAAACTCAAATATGAACAACACCAAAACTGGTTTGGCCCATTGATGAATATTCTTTTGCCGCTCGTCATCATTGTGATTATTTGGATAATCATCATGCGAAGAGTAGGCGGTGGCGCAGGCGGTCCGGGAGCACAGATTTTCAATATTGGCAAATCTCGTGCAACGCTTTTTGACAAAAACACAAAAGTGAACGTTACTTTCAAGGATGTAGCAGGGCTTGACGAAGCGAAAGAGGAAGTGATGGAAGTCGTTGATTTCTTGAAAAATCCAAAGAAATATACCGCACTCGGGGGTAAAATCCCTAAAGGAGTACTCCTAGTAGGCCCTCCGGGAACAGGAAAAACCCTTTTGGCAAAAGCGGTTGCTGGCGAAGCTGGCGTTCCATTTTTTACTATTTCAGGTTCCGATTTCGTGGAAATGTTTGTGGGTGTAGGTGCGTCGAGAGTGCGTGACTTATTCAAGCAAGCGAGAGAAAAAGCACCTTGTATTATATTTATAGATGAGATAGATGCTATCGGTCGTGCAAGGGGTCGTTCGGCTATGCAAGGCAACAATGAGCGTGAAAATACATTGAATCAATTATTGGTAGAGATGGATGGTTTTAGCACCGAAAAAGGCGTTATCCTTATGGCTGCCACCAACCGGCCAGATATTCTTGATGGCGCATTATTGCGTCCTGGGCGTTTTGACCGCCAAATAGGTATTGATAAACCAGACCTTAAAGGTAGAGAGCAAATATTTGATGTACACTTGAAAACCATCGTTACAGGACCAGACATCAACGCTAAAATATTGGCCGAACAAACACCAGGGTTTGCAGGTGCTGATATTGCGAATGTGTGTAACGAATCTGCTTTAATAGCTGCTCGTCGCAATAAGTCGCAAGTAGAGATGGATGATTTCCAATATGCACTCGATAGAGTAATTGGTGGATTAGAGAAAAAGAATAAAATCATTTCTCCAGAAGAGAAAAAAGTGATTGCCTTCCACGAAGCAGGACACGCTATCGCAGGTTGGTTTCTAGAACACGCTTCACCGCTTGTGAAGGTAACGATTGTTCCTCGTGGCGTTGGTACGCTGGGCTACGCTCAATATTTGCCAAAAGAACGATACATCACTACTACGGAGCAAATGCTTGATAGAATCTGTATGACGCTAGGTGGTAGAGCGGCTGAAAAGAATACTTTTGGAGCTATTTCTACTGGCGCACAGAGCGACCTCGACCAAGTGACGAAAATGAGTTACGGCATGATTGCCATTTATGGTATGAATGACAAGGTAGGTAATGTCTCTTTCTATGATTTGCAAAATCAAAACTCTTTCACCAAGCCTTACTCTGACGAAACTGCTAGAATGATAGATGAAGAAGTGCGTCGATTGATAGAAGGACAATATCAAAGAGCAAAGGCATTACTCAAAGAGCGAGAGAAAGAATTGCACGCATTGGCGAACGCTTTACTTGAAAAAGAGGTCTTACTCAAATCTGATTTGGAAAAACTCATCGGCCCAAGACCATTTGCTATTCCAGATGAAGCACCAACTTTGGTAGAAGATATAAAAAATGAAAATTTGGATGTTGAGGAAGCGGAAGTAATAGATTAATCGTTACGGAAGTATAATTAGTATCACAAGTTTAGTTTTTGAAATGGCACAAAAAATTCAAGAGCAAGTCAATATATTTGGCTTGCTCTTTTTAATTTTTATTCCGCCACCATCAATTTCTCATTAAAGACCAACTGCCCATTTTCAAAAACCTGAATAAGATACAGCCCCGTTTGCCAATCACTCACTTCAATCGTCTTTTGCTCGCCTTCAAAAGCATCAGAAAATATCACTTGCCCCAATAAGTTCGTCACTTTAATTTGACCATTAGTGATATGATTTTCAAGTTCTATTTGTGTAGTTTGATAACTAGGATTTGGAAAAACTTTGCCTTGTTGAGAGCGATTGACTTTGGTGGTATTTACCCATTGTGCTACACCACAGTCTTCGGTTGTACCTCGGCAATAGTCGTAGAAGTAAAAATCATACTCAACTTTTTTAAATGGTCCCGTAATGCTACTACCAACACCCTCTATCCAGCCATCTATTCCGTCTGCTCCTACTACTATTCTATCTCGTCCATAAATATTAACTGTATCTACTGAAGCTATATAGTGTGTATTTTTTTTTCAATATTATCCATTGACTTAAATCTTTGGCATTATTTGACTTTTCATCTTTAATTTTTATAAGTACCTGTTCTGAAACTTGGTCAAGCTGAACGTCTTCATTAAATAATGACTGATTATCAAGAAAGTCAAGTGTGTTACTACCTGCTGTAATAAGTCTATAGCTTTCCGTTTCACTACAGCCATCTGGATATGACATACCACTTCCTTGTAAAAATACCCCATTAGAAATAAAGGTAGGTAAAACTCTAGGATGACTTCCAATATTGTGCATGGTATATTGAATCATAGCCCCCCTTGATTTTCAATATTTGAAATCAAATAATCCATGTTGTCAGAAAATAGGTTACCTGCAGGCGAGTTATTGGTGCCTTGATTAGTAGCAATACCTACACTGGAATTATTAAGAGGATTAAAAGCATCTTGAAGTATTCTTATTGCATCTAATGCTTCATCTTCAGTAATGCCTGCTGTACCATCATCTCGTCTCATGATATGAACAAAGAGACGAACCACGTATTCATCATGTCCATGCTTGAGGCGATGACTTTTAATTTTTTCTAAATATTTTTGTTTATTAATAGCTGAGAAGTCATTATGGCAATATGATGTATGCTGTGCATAGTTATCGCTAGCAATCAGTAGAATTATTAAAATAATATATAATTTTAAGTTTTTCATATCTTTAATTTTTTATGCCTACAAATTTAACTTTATAGATTTCAAATGGATTATTTCCAGATGGAGGAGGTTCTGGGAGTTCATAATATGGTAATATTGAAATTCCCTTAAAATCTATCCCATCTACTGTTATAGATTTTACAAAACTGCCTTCAACCTCCAAATCACGTTCAGTACATGAAGAATAATCAATATTCCCTTTATAAATTTCATTGTTGTACAAAGACGTGACTTGACATTGAATTTCTACAAAACCTCCAAAGCAACTTACACAACTTCCAGGGTTACATCTGTTATCTTTGATAAACTCTACAGCCTCCACAAGATATTCAGGATATTGCCATTCTTCGGTTTCATTATTAAAAAACTGTGTTGAAGTATCTACCACAATAGCAGGTTCATCCACAGAAATAGTAAATTTTTCTCCTAAATAATATTTGTCCAATTCAATAGGCTTTTCACAACTTGCTATAACTAAAGTTAAACCTATAATCATCAATAATAATTTTTTCATAATTAACTGTTTTATAAAAGCATTCTATACCTTTAAAAAAAGTATAGAATGCTGTTCGTAATTTATTTTGATGTTTTCGCCTCCAACGCTTCCACTTTCTTCTCCAACTCAATCATATAAAGCGTCAATTCTTCCATCTTCTTCAAAAGCGTAGCGTTCATTTCTTTCAACTTAATGCCTTCGGCTTCTACTTGTTTGGCAGACGGTACATCAGGCAAGTGCTTATTCTTTTTGATAAATGCTTCTACTTCTGAAAGTGGGCGGAGGTTGTAGTCTTTTTCAAATACTCTATTGAGCAGTGATATTTTTTAGTAACAAAATTAGCCATCAAGCTATTTTTGACTTGATGGCTAATTTTTATTAATACTCGACCTCTAATATTTCCACAACTTTAGGAGATATTGGTGTTGGTGGATATGGTTCTTCAATCAATGGATGATTCCTAATACAGCTATACTCTTCATCTAAATAGGCTACTTTCATCCTTGAAAATCTAGGTTGATTAGACGTAATTAGGCTGTCAGCCACCTCAATAGGATGTAATAATTGAAAATCTTCGTTTTCGTCTCTGTAAGATATTAACCGCCCACATTCGCCGTCTTGACCATTTCCATACGGTTCTAAAACTACATTTTCGATATATTCTACTCTAGGAGGTTCTATACAGCTTTCGATAAAAAATAATATAGCAACTAAGGCTATTATATTTACATAGTATAATTTCATGATTTAGTTTTTTTTATCTGTAAAATTAGCCATCAAGCTATTTTAGACTTGATGGCTATTTTCATTATTTAGCTAATACTATCTTTTCTGTTTTGACAATCTGTTCACCTTGAAAGATTTGAATGAAATATAAGCCGTCTGAGTAGTTAGTCAATTCTAATGCTGTAATGTTTTCTTTTATCTGTTGTATTAACACCACCTGCCCTAATGTATTTAAAATCACCAATCGGCTATTCTGATGAGGCGCAAAATTAGATAAATTCACGGTTAGGTTTCCAGTAGTTGGATTTGGAAAAATCTTAATGGCTTCGTCTTTTGAAAGTCGTTTCTTTAGGCTTTCTTCGTGATTTGAAGCTATATTTGTAAGAGGTCTTCTTCTAGCTTCATAATTGAAGCCACAGCCTTCAAATTCTTGGCATTCTCCTATTTTGGCATTGAATTTATTGCCTTTCTCTACTATGAAACCCGCTTTGAGCTGAATACTTTTACCCGCTACAAAAGTATAATCAGCTTGATTATTGAGGTTTGCATGATTAATATCGCTTTGTATAATTCTATTTTTAGGTAAATCTGTATTAAGCATGGTAGATAATTCATTTGCCACTTGAATAGTAATATTATTTTTAGCTTGCCAGTCATGTCCAGGATAAAATGGACCTGATAGTTCAGCATTAGTTTGACATATGCCGATAGGATCAGCACCATCTACTTCTTGAATCAATAGATTATCGGGTGAAAGGTATTGAATAATATCCCCGAAGTAATTGGCTAAATTCCCGTAATTGATATTTCCAGGGTTTTCGCAGGTAACATCAAGGCTAGGCACTGTTCCAAAACTTCCATTTCCTATCACTTGATGGGAGTTTTTATCAAAAAGAGGAGAACCTGATGAGCCACCTTCTATTATTCCATCAATTAACTCCATCTGATAAAAACAATCTCCTTGAATTTTACCGACAAATTTTCCCGAAGTAATTTTTTTTATATCTGTTCTAGGATGATGAATGGCTATGAGTTCGTCTTCTATCTCTAATTCATCTCTACTATTCCATCCAGCAAAGAAAACATTATACTGTAAAGGTATTTGATAATCATTGTCACTCACTCTTAATAGTGCCATATCTCCACACGAGAAGTTTCCAGTACCTTCATATAATATATCAACCCCTACAGTAGTCATACGGTCGTTACCGTTTTGACTAGGGTCACATGTTGGACTTTGAAAATTATAATATACTATCCATGTTTCGGGAAGTACAAAGGTTCTCTCAACTTCACGACCATTCAACGTTCCTTGTTCATTTCTGGTAACACAATGAGAAGAAGTCAGAATTAATGGGTCAAAATCTTGGTTAGCATTATTTAAAATCCCCCCAGAACAAATACCGCCAGCTCTAGATATTGTAATATCATTAGTTTCTAAATCTCTATCTTGAATGGCAATATCAAATAGAACGACAGACCGTATTTCATTACACCATTCTGAATTCCATGGAGAACAATTTACATCATTGTGACAATCTAGTGCTTTACCAAAATTACTTCTACTTAACCAATATCTTTCGATAAAAACATGAGTTATTGATTTTATTTTTAATATTGGTTTTGTAGTAGCTTGTCCCGAATTATACTCAATGATAATATCATTTGCCTCAATAACACGAGTTGCAAATTTTAAGTTTGGTTTATTATTGATACTGGTAAAAGCACCGATTACTTTGGATTTATCTTTTGAATAAATAAATAGTTTGCTAGATGGCGGTAGATAGAACTGGTCAAAAATAACTTGTAATCCTTTGGCTGAATTTGATTTGATATTTAATCTCCAAATTTGTTCACCTGAAGGTAGAGAAGTCCATGTTCCATTAGAATTGATATTTAGATTTACATCTATATCTTCACCATATATATTCAAATCTTCAGCATTATCGTTAAAAGATTGATACTTTTCTTTCAGTTGAGCATTATTTTTATCTTCTAATTGAAATATAGGAAGTTCTACATCAAGCATTTTTTCTTGAATACTTATGGGATTACCTCCACTAGAAACTTGAGCATTTGAGTAAATATAGCTACCTATCATAAGGTAGCAACTCAAAATATAATAGATAGATATATTTATTTTTCATTTATGGTAGTATTTTATAATGAATTAGGTCAAATGATGAAACGGCATTGGTCTGTACCTTCACTAAACCAATGTCTTTTGCAAAAAAGAAATAGGGAGGTTCGTCTGATTTAGCCATTTTTAATACCTCAGAATAAATTGTATTCCCTATTTCTATTTCATCAACCCATTCAAAATGATTTAAAGAAGAAAAATTATTATTTTCTTTTCTAATAATAATTTTTCCCCAAGTAGTTCTTTCAATACTTGCTTCGTATATCCAAGAGCTATCTTCTTTATTCCAAATCATTTCACTCCACAGCCTATAATCTTGCATAATCTGACAATCATGTAATATGAAGTAGTATCTAGTTACATATTGATTATCATTGACAAAATCAATACCTTTTTGCGCATGAGTTACTATAACGGTATCTTGTTCCTTAGTCCAGTTTTGTTCGTATATATAAGTAGAACTATCACCCGCAGGTGCAAAATATCGTCTTATCTCTTCATCCATTTCAAAGAAGGGCAGACTTGTATAATCATCGGGAATACCTAAATCGGGTAATTCTGGTTTATAGTCATCTTCACAGTTTAAAAAGATAAATGTGAAGAAGAAGAGGTATAAAATAATAGATGATTTCATTTCTTAATTTGTTTAGATGTAGTGTAGTAACTTTCATTTCAGGTTACCACACTACGGGTTTTATAATTTACTTCTCAGCCTCCAACGCCGCCACCTTCTTCTCCAACTCAATCATATAAAGCGTCAACTCTTCCACCTTCTTCAAAAGCGTAGCGTTCATTTCTTTCAACTTAATGCCTTCGGCTTCCACTTGTTTGGCAGACGGTACATCAGGTAAGTGCTTATTCTTTTTGATAAATGCTTCTACTTCGGAGAGTGGGCGTAAGTTATAATCTTTTGAAAAAAACAAACAGCCACCAAATGATTTCACTTGATGGCTGTTTATTTTACTAATATTCGACCTCTAGAATCTCTACAACTTGAAAGGTACTAAACTCTCTAGGGTAAGTATATTCTATTAAAGGATGATTTTCTAAACAAGTATGTTCTTTATTCAAATATCTAATCGTCATTTTATTAAAATAAGGCTGACTGACGGTAAGTAAGCTATCGGGAATTTCTACAGGATGTAATTTTTTTTGTTGGTTGTTCTCCCAATATTCTATTAAATAACCGCAACTTTCTTCACTTCCATCGCTATATGGTGTTAATCTAACATCTTCTAGTATTGCTATTTCAAGTTCTTTCTCACAACTGAACGTCAAAATACTTAAAAAAATTAATATGTATTTCATATAGATATATTTTAAATTTATTTACGGAATAATATGACTGGACACTTATTTGTGTAGTGCAAAATAGACTTATAGTACAATAAACATAACCCTTTCTATAAAATTTGTTTCATGATGAGTGCATTCTAATATGTAAACTCCTGAACTTAATTTATTAAGTTTTATTATTTCTATATTTTCTCCAGAGTAAAACATTTTTTTCGGTGTACTATAAACAATTACTCCTTTTGAAGAGTAGATTTTAAAACTTAAGGGTTCTTCTTGTTCTATTGAGAATGAAAAGTTAATACTCTCTCTTTCTTGTAAATTTATTGGATTAGGATATAGTCTTGGACTTCTTAATGATGTGATTTTATTGTAATCAGAAGCATCTCTTACAGTTACTTGACCAGGACCTTCAACAACTAATACATCTTTTAAAATATCATCTTCTTCGCCACAATCTGTAATATTGTCAATGTAAGCAGAAAATGTCTTTCCTGCAATATGGTTAAAACCATTAGTTAGTTTTATACTTTTTCCTGCTCTCAAACATATTGGTATGTTGTTAGGAGTAATAACTGCTCCAGATGTATTGATATTTTGAGACGATATAATATCTCCTAAAATATTTGTGGACAAATCATCACTATTTATTGTGATATTATTCTCAGGTTGATTTAAAAAAAGAGAATTGGGAAGTGTCTCTCCCCATGCCCTTGCGCAATCATTTATATCAGTAGTTCCCATAGGAACATTATTGAGTAAAGGATTCGTTGAGCTAAAAGTAACATTAGGATTTGACCAGTATAACTCTCTAGTGCATCCTTGGCAACCTCTAGCTGTTGCCATAATTGTTCTAGCTTCATTTCCAAATGAAGGACCAAAAATAAACCCATGACCATATTCGTATGGAAGAGTAAAATCCCCAGATGTAGTTTGGTGTGTTAAGCCAACCACATGACCTATTTCATGGGCAAATGTATATTCATCAGTTGCAGCTTCCCAATCTGATAAACAAAAGGCATTTTGAGGTGATGCCTTAATCGCACGAGTAATACCTATGAAATCATTATCTTGAACATCTTCTATCAAGACACAAATATCTGCAGCATGAATTTTTCTCAAGCGGTGAACTTCATCCATAAAACCATCATTATCTTCCGCAAATCTTACTATATCATTTTCACCTTCTACTTCTTCTGTGTAATCAGTTTCAGCAGCAAAAACTAATTCTATTTCAGCATCTATCTGACTTTGTATAAAAGATTGATTTGTCAAATCAACGGCATTTTCAATAACTAAGTCAATATTATTGTTACTCTCGTCTTTAGCTGCAGGAGTATACAATACTAATACTCTAAGTTTACATTCGTATGGAATATTATTTTCTGATTTTTTGATTTTATGTGCATCAGAATTATTGGGATTAGTAACTTTAGTATTTGTTTGTGTCAAACCACATTCTTCTGAAGGAAATTTGGTATGGTCTATTTCATAAAAAATGTAATTATTATCTATTGATTCTAACCTATACTTTTTGCCATTATGGGAAATATGGCCTAAAACTCTTTTACCTTTAATTGTTAGAACTACCAATGTCAAATTATCTTGACTTTTTGCAAACCAGCTAAAGTCAGTTTTACTTTTTTGTACCCTTCTATCCTCAATAACTTCAAGTACTTCCTCTGAAATATGAAGTTGAACTCTCTTATTATCTATACTTGAAAGATTGAAATTAACAAATTGTGCATCTTTTACAGCTCTTCTTTTTGATAAAATTGATTGGACTTCATTAAAATCTCTACTTACTGTATTATCTTTTGAAATTAAGATATTTTGTGCGATAGTGAAATTGACAAATAAAGTAATAGAGCTGATTATAAGTATATATTTCATGATATTATTATTTTTTGTTATTAATTTTATTTTTCCAGCGATATAGATGTAGAAAATATCTATATCGCTGAAAATAAACTTACTTCTGCTTCAACGTCTCCACTTCCTTCTGTAACTCAATCATATAAAGCGTCAATTCTTCCACTTTTTTCAAAAGCATCATATTCATTTCTTTGAGTTTAATTCCTTCTGCTTCCACTTGTTTGGCAGACGGCACATCGGGCAAGTGCTTATTCTTTTTGATAAATGCCTCGACTTCTGAAAGTGGGCGGAGGTTGTACTCTTCCGCAAAAACGTAATCAGGCCACCAGTTGGCATTATTTTTTAAATCTATCAATACCTCTTCCGTGCGGATGCCCTCTGCGACATAGAGTTTATACGGGTGATTGCTGACTCTAGAGAGTTCTTTCATATCATTGGCATCCAAACCAATGGAGACAATGCCTTTGCTATTCATTCCCATAAAACCTTGGGAGGTTCTAAACGCCAAACCGTAGAAACTTTGCAAAACGATTGGATTAGAATTAGGGTTATCAAAACTCAAATCCAAATCAGCTTCTTGCGCCAATGACAAGCCATACCACGGTATATTCCAATCGCTGGTTTGATTATAGCCGCCATCTACAATAAAACTATTCGCCTTAGCCGCGCCATTGTTAATATGTAACGCTTCGGATGGATTAGTGATGCCTATGCCTACTCTATTGGAAGCTAAAATATTGCCTGCATTAGTTAATGTACCGTTTATAAAAGTGTTTGCACCCGAAAAATAAATTGGGTTGGCATTGGGACTAGTGCTAGGAAAAAGACGGTAGTTTAAGTACAAGTCGTTACAATTGTCGAACTCAAGTGTCCAACTATGCGTACTCGTATTATTTAATGGGTCTGTACAGTCTTTAAAAAGCTCTAGTTTGTCATTATCTCCTGTCAGCGGAGGATTTTGGGCGATTAAATGAATCGTAAAACATAGCAAAAAACATACTGAAAAAATTGTTTTGTCTTCATAAAAAGTTAATTTTAAAAAGTTAAATTAATCTGATTACAAGCACTTTGAGGTGGAGTAAGACATACCTCTAGTGTTTGTAATCTTTTTTATTCCTAATAAATTACATTCTATTTTAATATCTAAATAGTCTCCATATTAATCAATACTATATCAGTCTTACCCAAAGATGGATAAGATGGATAAGATGGATAAGATGGATAAGATGGATAAGATGGATAAGATGGATAAGATGGATAAGATGGATAAGAATAGCTATGGAGAATGATTACAGCTATTCTTGTAATGTTTTGGTTTAATTTGGTTCATAATTGATTGTGTTTAGTTGTGAAAAAAATCAATGAATGCTCGTCTAGATTTGTTACTCCAAATATATAGAATGTTTTGTTAAGATGCAAGTGTTACTTGTTTTTACTATGTTATTTATTACATAAGATCTAGTTTTTTTAAGACAGACTTTGTGTAAAAGTATTGACTACAAACAAAATCATTACCTTTGAGAGTGTTAGTTTTTTGTTGAATAAGCGAAACAAAATTTGTTTTTTGAAAATTTCTAGTAACGATTTTCCAAGTTGGATAATTACAACGAATCTTTAATATATCCTAATGCTTCAAACCAACTTTGACCCATTTCCTATACTTTCCTCTGACCGTCTTATGCTGCGTGCTGTTAGAGAAGAAGATGCGCAAGCTATTTATGAAATGCGTTCTGATGAGCGAGTAATGCAACACATTGACCGTCCACGAGCCAAATCGATAGAAGAAGGTATCAAAAAAGTAAAAGCCATTCAAGAATTAGTCAGTAACAACGAAGCCATTAATTGGGCAATTACACTCAAAGAAAATCCTCAGCAATCTATTGGGAATATTGGTTTCTGGCGGTTTTCAAAAGAAGACTTTAGAATAGAGGTAGGTTATATGCTGCATCCTGATTATTTCAGAAAAGGCATTATGAGCGAAGCCTTACAAATGGCAATGAAATACGCTTTCAAGGAAATGAAGGCACATTCTATTAAGGCACAAATCAGCCCTAAAAATAAGGCTTCTATTGGTTTGGCTATTAAAAATGGTTTTGTAAAAGAAGCACATTTTCGTGAAAACTATTACTCCAATGGTCAGTTTTTGGATACTGTGGTCTATTGTATTTTAGCTTCTGATGTACTTTAAAACTGGGAATTATTCCATTTTATTAATCATCTGAAGCGAGGCTCTTTCAAAATATTCCATGATTTGCCTTCGGATTTCTTTATCCATTTCTATTTCATTTACTGCATTCGTAATGTGCCTCATCCAGTGTTCACGAGCATTAATATCAATAGTATAAGGAAAATGGCGTTTGCGCAATCGAGGATGCCCTCTCTGGTCGGAATAAGTCGTCGGGCCACCAAATACTTGTACTAAAAATAAAGCAAAACGCTCCTCGGCCGGTGCTAAATTTTTTGGGTACATCGCCAGCATGAGTTCATCTTCTGCTACGCCTTCGTAGAATTTTTTGGCAATTTTTAAAATACTCTCTTCGCCCAATATTTCGTAAAATGTTCTTGTCATTTTATTTTTTCGTTTTTTTTTAAACTGCGCCATTCGTGAAATTATACCAAACTATTTCTTTCACAAAAATAGTAATTTGTAAAAAATCAACACCTTCCTAAAATAAAAAAACTACTCTTAACCAGTTGTAAGAGTAGTTTTTTTTTAAAGAAAAATCTAATTGAGATGCTTATTTAAGTCGTGGCAAAGTATTAGAAATATAGATAGTTTCCTTTCCTTTTTCAGATGATAGTTTAATATATTGCCCTAACTTGTTTTTATAGATAATCGTATGGCTAGTTCTTCCAAAGTCCTTGTCGATAATACGTATAGGCATTGCAATCTGAGTACTGAGTTGCTGGTTTGCTGGTTTATCCTTCAAGTTAAAATTTAGACTTTCTACAAAACCATCTAAAACCTTTTTCGTTTTGTCCGAAAATTCGAGCATAGCAGCCTCCGAACTGAAACTGTTATAGACGGAAGATGCAGCAGAAAGACTAGAGGTAGCTCCAATTAATGCTGCTGTACCCGTAGTAGAAATGAAATTTCTTCTTTTCATAGTAATTAATTTTAATAGACCTTTACCTGTTAGACAACATAAAACTCAACCGTTAGCAAGTGAAATTAAATACAAACTCACTTGACTATCAATATTGTTAATACAAAGCATTTGTTCATGCGAAACAGAATATAGGCTAAAATGAATAGATTGTTTTCTATAAAATGATAAATTATTTATAAAGGTGACACATTTAAGGTGACACATTTTATAACTCAACTTATAAAATGAAACTAACCCTTATAAATAAAGTCGTTTTTATTATATACAAGTTATTCATTTATTTTTTCTTATCAGGAGAAAAATCATTCTTAGTTTCCTTTAAATGTAAAAAAAGCACTAAACAAGGCAATCGAGCCATAAATATTAATAGTTTTCTGCTTTTGACTGCATCATTCGGATGGATATTTCCCTTTTGAGCAAATAATATTTTCTTAAAAAAGAAAAAAAACTTGCATGGTATTGATACAAAACATAACTTTGTAATTCAAAGTACTTTTATAAATGCAAAATCAAGAACATCTCAACACGCTTTCGGAGATACGCAACCTAATGGAGCGTTCTTCAAGATTCATTTCGCTCAGTGGACTAACGGGCGTAGCTGCCGGCGTATTTGCCTTAGTAGGAGCTTGGGCAGCCCATTACTTTGCTGGCATTTCGTTTACGGACGAAGCAGCTTACAACGCCCGATGGGATTATCAAGAATTACGAAGTTTCTTGATAGCTGATGCACTCATTGTATTGGTGTTGGCGGTGGGTTTTGGAATATTTTTCACTACTCGCAAAGCCAAAAAAGAAGGACATAAGGTTTGGGATAAAACCGCCGAACGTCTTATTATCAATCTTTTTATGCCTTTGGTTGCAGGTGGCATCTTTTGCTTAATCTTGCTTTTCAAGTATCAGTTGATTGATTTGGTTGCGCCTACTACCCTGATATTTTATGGTCTTGCGCTTATCAATGCCAGTAAATACACACTCAACGACATTCGATATTTAGGCATTTCGGAAGTCATTTTGGGGTTGATTGGCTCGTATTTTTTAGGTTATGGATTATTGATTTGGGCCATTGGCTTTGGCGTGCTGCATATCGTGTATGGGCTAGTGATGTATAATAAATACGAAAAGTAAGTTAGCAGTCAGCCGTTCTATTCTCATTATGGAAATTCTATTGCCCACATCTTTAGTGTGGGGCAATGGATAAAGCCATAATGAGAATGGCTGAGTAAGTAGCAGGCAGTCCACTAACAGCCTGTTTTTCAATCAGTTACTTAATTCGCTAAGTTCTTTTTGTCAGAGTACTTAAATAACAAATTTAGTAACCTATTCAAAATACTTTTACAACATCAAAACCATTTTATGAAAAACATTCATTTTTTAAAATCATCGGTTTTTAGCTTAGTTTTGGCTTTAACAGCTTACGGGATTTGGAGCTTTGAAATACATCAAATCATAGGTTGGCAAAGCGTAAAATGGCTTTATAGACCTTTGATTTCGCCATGGCTAATCGCTTTGATTGCAGCTATTGCAGCTATTTCTCCGTTCCTTATTTACAAGAAAGTTCAAATCAATAGTAAAACTATTTTAGCGGCAGTTATTTTATTTGGCGTTGGTATCCTTTCTTATTACTTTGCGGAAATGGGCTTTAAAATGTGGTTTGGAGGACTTTACATCCTTGTTTCGGTCGTTGCGCTCAGTGGTTTAGTATTTTATTTAACGACTCATTTTTTAATAAAAAAAATCAAAGCCATTTACATTTTAGGCGTGTGGGCAGCTATCATTGGGAGTTATTTTTTCAGCATAGCACTCTCCCCGAATTGGGTAGATGCTATAAAGTTAGGCTATCCGTTTTTCTTTATTGTTTTGAATGTTGGCGTAGTTTCTACCTTTGTTGCTCAATGGGCTACCGTCAAAGAAACAGACAAAGCGTTTGAGGAAGTGCTGGATATGCCGCTAGGCATTTGACGTTGTGAAGGAAGTTAGATTGAAGCTGCATTGAGATTGAGTTAGAATTTAGAACAATCCAGATGGATTGCCAATAAATATTATGGAGAAAGGTATTATTACAAATTTGAATAAATCGTTTGATAATCGGGTGAGACTGGGCATTATGGCAGTCTTAGTGGTCAATGACTGGGTGGAATTTAAGCAATTAAAAACTACGCTCGGCGTAACAGACGGTAATTTGGCAAGTCATATCACTGCACTCGAAAAGAAAGAATTTATCGAAATTAGGAAAATGTTTGTGGGCAAAAAGCCGCAAACCTCTTACCGAGTTACTATGACAGGACGCAAAGCATTTCAAGAACATTTGGATGCGCTAGAGGCATTAATACATCTCAAAGGAGGGTAAATTCTATTTCGTGTAGCAATTGCCTATATGAAATATTTAACTTTTGCTTCTTTTTATGATTCTCCGCGGATTAATCAAACTAAAGGATTTTCGGGTTTTAACCCCAAAATGTGCAAATGTTGGGTTAAAACCCAAAAACTTGTCAATTTTTTCTATCCCCACACTGAAGATGTAGGGCTATTGATTTTCCATAATGAGAATTGCTGGTATTTCGTGTACAGCATACACAGTACTACTCAAAATCAGTGAGTTGCATTTTGAATCGTTTATCAATATCCTAAAGAAAAAAGGCGACGTGTTATTTTATATTTTTTTTGCATTTGTACTTTGAATTTCAAAGTACTTTATTTTTAACATCATCAATAAATAGTCTGCAAATGAAAAAAAGTCTTATTCAAAATTTGCTATTTGCCATAGCACTTCTCATTTATCATATCTTCTTTTGGCAACGACATTGGGGCTTGAATGTATTATTATTCACTGGACTGATGATAGGCGCACTCTTTTATATCCATGAAGATAGCCGCACTTCTAGCACCTTCAAGCTCACCGTATTAGGCACTGTCATCGCTGCGGTCAGCGTGGTGATTTTCAATTCTGTTTTCAGCAAAGTCATTTACACTTTATCTTGTATTTCTATGGTTGGTTTTGCGCAGCAGCGAGAATTGCGTTTTTTGTGGTATGGGTTGCTTTTGGCGTTGTATAGTATGCTTTCTGCGCCGATTACGGCTTTTGAACACTGGGCAAAAAGCAAAAAACAACAGCCTCAATGGTTCAACAAAAGTTGGCGATTCGTTCGCCTTTCTATACTTCCGATGATAATAGTTGTGGCATTTTTTGGCTTGTATAGTTTAGCCAATAGTCAATTTGGTTTAGTGGCTTTCGATGTTTTGGATAAAATAAATAAGGCATTTGGCGGATGGTTTGCCAGTTTCACGCCTGCGTATTTTCTATTCAGCTTACTGAGTTTTTTGATAATTGGTGGCATGGTTTGGAAAAGCAAATCCGACTGGTTGGCTCATTTTCAGCTTCAACACCAAAACACCATTGAGCGAAAACGTAAACCTTCTTATCGCT
This sequence comes from uncultured Saprospiraceae bacterium, assembly GCA_942492005.1. Lineage (GTDB taxonomy): Bacteria > Bacteroidota > Bacteroidia > Chitinophagales > Saprospiraceae > CAKZLL01. Next base: position 47,708 of record CALOED010000270.1, on the reverse strand, counting down.
TCGTTAGACCTTCGATGATTGCCCTCAAAAACGAATATCGCTCTGCGCTTATCTTATTAGCTACGCTCAATTTGCTTACATTTTTAGTTAATCTCACTGATTTTCAACACACTTGGCTCGGTTTCATGTCGCTCAATCCATACAACATTTCGATGGATGTGCATTTTGGAACGTATATTTTGATTTTTACTATCATCATAGCTATCAGCTTACTGATGTACTATTTTCGTCGCAATCTTAATTTTTATAAGAAAAATAAGTGGCTCAAAATAGCGGCTTACGCTTGGGTAGCTCAAAATATCTTCCTCGCACTTTCGGTTGCTTTGCGCAATATCAAGTATGTTGATTTTTATGGATTGACTTATAAGAGGTTGGGCGTTTTTATTTTTTTGCTATTGGTACTTTATGGATTGACAACGGTTATTCAAAAAATCAAGAACAAAAAAACCGCTTATTTTCTTTTTCAACACAATGCTTGGGCTTTGTATTTTGCTATGATTATACTTTCGGCAGTCAATTGGGATACAGGATTGACGAATTATAATTTAGGGATGAATGAAAAGGCAAACATTGATTTTTATTATTTAATACAAAAAGTATCGGACAAGAATTTGCCGCAGCTATTGGCGTATCAAGAAAAAATACCTAAAAGTTTTCATCGAGAAGGCTCTTATGAGCAAATGTTGGAACGCAAAAAGGGACGATTTTTATCTAAAATGAAGCATCGGTCGTGGTTAGAATGGAATTACGCTGACCATCGCACCCTGTTATACCTCAAGGAGCATCATTTAGCAGATTAACTCCGTTGGGCAGCTCTCCAGTTTTTGGGGGGCTGTTCCTTTTTTACAAAAAAAAAATCACAACTCAATCCGATATTGAGTTGTGATTTTTCAAATATTAAACATCAAAGTATGGTGTGCCTTATACCATAATACGGATAGGGTCTTCCAATATTTCCCTGAAAGTAGCCAAGAATGCTGCACCTTTTGCGCCATCTACTACTCGGTGGTCACAAGAGAGTGTTACCTTCATTATACTTGCCACTTTGATTTCTCCAGCTTCTACGATAGGCGTTTCTTTCATCGCTCCTACTGCCATGATACAAGCGTCAGGCGAGTTGATAATAGCGGTAAATTCATCAATGCCCATCATTCCTAAGTTAGAAATAGTAAAGGTATTGCCCGACATTTCGTCTGGTGTGATTTTGCGCTCACGAGCTTTGCCAGCGTATTCCCTTACCTCTTTAGAGATTTGAGAAAGAGATTTCATGTCTGCGTGTTTCACCACAGGCACTAGCAAACCTTCGTCAATAGCTACTGCTACACCGATATTGTAAACCTTGTTTTCTCTGATGTGGTCGCCTAGCCATGAAGAGTTGATGGCAGGATGCTTGCGCAATGCCATAGCTGCTGATTTGACTACCAAATCGTTGAAAGAGATTTTTACAGGCGAAATTTCGTTCAACTGCTTGCGGACTACTTTCGCTTTTTCCATATTCACGCTAATCGTCAAATAGAAGTGAGGCGCAGTGTATTTGCTTTCTCCCAATCTTCGAGCGATGGTTTTGCGCATTCCAGAAAGAGCAATGTCTTCGTAAGCGGCTTCCGAACCAAATGCCGTTGGCGGCGGTGGCGGTGCTGGAGTACTGACTTGAGGCTTAGGTGCTTCAGGTGCTGGCGCAGAGGTTTTTTGCTCAAGATAAGCCTCTATGTCTCGCTTGACAATCCGTCCATTTTCGCCCGAACCTTCCAAACTTGCCAAACTGATACTTGCATCTTCTGCCATTTTTTTTGCCAATGGAGATGCTTTGATGCGCTCATCAGATGAAGTAGCTGGCGTACTTTCTTCCTTTGCAGCCGATTTTTCTTCTTCCTTAGGCGTAGCTTCTTCTTTTGGCGTGTCGCTAGAAGTATTACTGCCACCGCCTTCAAGAGCTGCGATAGCGGCTTGTGGGTCTTCACCTTCTTCGCCAATTACTGCTAATACTGCATTTACGGGTACAGTAGCTCCTTTTTCAACACCTATATAAAGCAATTTGCCTTCAAAAAAGCTGTCTTGCTCCATCACTGCTTTATCGGTTTCTATTTCTACCAACAATTCACCAATTTCAACATCATCGCCTACTTCTTTGTGCCAATCTACAACAGTTCCTTCTGTCATAGTATCACTTAGTAGGGGCATTTTCATTACCTCTGCCATAGAAAAATTCTTTTTTTTATTGGATAGTAAAATCTGTTAATTTATTAATTGAGTTTTGGTTATTGGAGTTGTACTTTATAACGAAAGTAGTTTTTTGCTCATTTCTGAGAGCTAAAATAAAAATTATTTTACCAATTATGAAAATAAGCACATTAGAAGGGGAATCATTTATTCCAACTGTTTTAAATAGAAAATGTTCGCTGAATAATCAAGTTTACGCCGTTGGCTCGAAGCGTATTTTCGCTTTTGGGTGTTTTCCATAGCTTTTCAAATTCAAAAAAATAAGGAACTTACATTTAAGCAAGTTCCTCATCTTTTATTACTCCGTTATTTATATCCAAGTTTTGCCTTCACCAATTTGGTAATATCATCTCCCGGCGGATAGTAAATCATCGAATTTTTATTGAATACGTAACGATAGCCTTTTGATTTGGCTACTTCGGTAATCGTGCTTCTCACCTTTTTCAGAATAGGTTCTATGAGTTGTTGCTCTTTATCATAAAGCGTTTTTTGCATACTCCGCTCCGATTTTGTAATATCATCTTGCAATACTTGCAACTCCTGCATCAGTTGGGCTTCTTGTGCTTTTGACAGTGTTTTCTCTTGCGCTGCCTTCACTCCGTCCGCATATCTCTTTTGCATTTTGTCATACTTCGCTTGCAATCTTTTCTGATACTGCTTTTGCAATGCCTCCAATTGAGATTTGGCGCGTTTTACTTGTGGCGAAGCGGCTAAAATTGCCTCTGTATCCACTACGGCTATTTTTTGAGCTACTACTTCGTTGCTAAATGCGGTAGCTGCCATCAATGCAGCTACTAATAAACTTATTTGAAATACCTTTTTCATTTATAATTTTATTCTAGTTTTAATATATCTGCTCATAGTTGAGCGTAAAATTTTGACGTGAGATAAGACTATTTGTCATCTTTTTCTTCCTTCTTGATGCCCAGTTTTTCCATCACATCTTCCGTTTTATCATATTGCGGATTAGCATAAATGATAGTCACGCCCGATGATTTATCGAAGATAATGTCAAGACTTTTTTCGGTAGCATAATCCTGGATAGCATTGAAAACTTTATCCTGAATAGGCTTGACCAGTTCTTGTCGTTTTTTGAATAATTCCCCCTCAGGGCCAAAGCGTTTTTGCTGCAAGCCTCTTACTTGCTTTTCCTTCTCTACTATTTCGTCCTCTCTTTGCTGGCGTGCCTTATCGCTCAAAAGCACCTGTTCCGCCTGATAGCGTCGGTACATTTCTTCGATTTTGGCATATTCAGTTTCTATTTCCTGCTTCCATTTTTCAGCAGTTTGGTCAAGTGTGCGTTGTGCGCTTCCGTATTCTGGCATACTATTCAAAATCAAACTTACATCTACATAAGCTACACGTTGAGCGTAAGAGGTCATAGATATAGAAGCGACTGCTATCAGCAGGATAAAGATTTTTTTCATAATCTTATGATTTATACAATTGAAATGATTGATGATAATCAATACTCTATTTTTTTTAGAAAAAGATGATAGAGTATTGTAAATTGTTTTTTTGTAATAAAAACGAAAATTTCGTTTCCCCGTTTATTGTAGCGCAGTTGAAGGGACTTTCTCAAATATCCTATATCTTAAAAAAATCCAACGCAAATATAAGTTGGAATATTTTGTTTTTTAAACTTCAAGACTGTTAATGAATCGCTAACAAATAAATATTATCCTTCCTTTACAACGTTTCGTCCCTTCATTTTGTATCAAAACCCTAGCAAAAAGGCTTCAACCTGTTACAGGTTGAAGCCTTTTGCAGAATACGCTCCCATTCAAATATCTATTAAAATTAAATTCAAATGGCTCAATCTTTTGCTTTTACTGAACGAGATTCAAAAGTTTTAGTGTCGCAAAATCCAATTGCCCCACAGGTAATTTTTTATCTTTTTGAAAATTGATAATCGCCATCTTCGTTGCTTTTCCGAATCGCCCATCTATTTCATCCGAATAATAATTGAGGGTTTGGAGTTTGGTTTGAATATCTCTCACATACTGAGGATAATCCTCACGGCACAATACCTCTCTTGCTTCCATGAAGCCTCCCTCTTTGATTTGGATTACTCTTTTTACAATTTTATATTCCGCTGGCACTTGCTGACGCTCAAATCTACGAGGCGTGACCAATACTCTTCTCGTAACGGTTTGATACTGTGCTGGCACTTTTACTTCTTTGAAAGACGCTTCTTTCTTCAGCGTTTTTTTCGTTACGGTGATGTACTCTGCATCTTTATATACCGTAAGCGACGACCTGACAGGCAGTTGTTTGCCCGAACGTACTCTTTGCTTAATCGTCATTGTTTTAGCAGGCACATCTACCAATTGCCATTCTAGACAATCTTCTGGTTTTTTTGATTTACAATTCTTCTTGCGCTTTGTTTTTTCCCATTGCTGAAAAGCAGGAGACACCTCTACGGTCAATGTTTCGGTTTCAAACAAATCATTTTCGGAAGGCGGACTTTCCGCTTCTTGATAATTTTCTGCATCTTTCACCTTTATTCGTTCGGTAGTAATATCAAACGCTGCAGGAGTGACCTCTATCCGAGTATAGGCAGGCTGCACCAATACTCTTTCCGTTTCGTTTTTATATACGGCAGGCACTTCTTTCAAGAAACTGTATGCTGGCCTCACCACTATTTTTTCCTCAATAGTATCAAACTGAGGCGAAATCATGGCACGTCCATAACATTTTCCTGCGCCTCCCCCAAATGTTTTGAACATCGACTCTTCTGGTGCTTGCGCCATTGTTGAAAAATCGCACATCAAGAATGAGAGTACCACCAAAAGGGTAATCATATAACGTTGGTTCATATTTTTATTTTTTATTAAATTGCTTCAAACTTAATAACCATTTTAAAACAACTTGACCATTTACGTTTTGCAAACAGCTAACTATCAAGCTCTTTTTTTGGTTCAGCCACAGACAGACCACTTTTTCATTGATTACTTAGTGATTGAAGTCTTTTTACTAAAATTTACAACAACTATATTCCTTTTCCTTTATTTTATAATTCATAAAATGAAAATAGAATCCATTTTGCAAATAAGCGTAATTGTTTTAATTAAGAAGTAGATTTCAATCAAAAATAGTTATTTACAATATGGTGACAAAAAATATTTGAAATATTATCATTTACTTTTCAAATTCTGCATCATTTTAAAAACAGGAAGCATTCAAAAATCATTACATTTGTTGGTCAAGCGAATAGATATACCATCAACAAGCTGTTCTTAAAGCATTCTTAGTCAGCTATAATCAAAACCGTACTTCTATTCTTTTTAGATACGAATACCTTCAAGGCCAATTGCAAATTATTTTATAATATGTCAAGAAAAATATTGCAACCAAAGCAAAAAGCACTCGAAATTAATTTAGACAATAGTATTTATGGGACATTTGCAGAAATAGGCGCAGGTCAGGAAGTTGCTCGGCATTTTTTCAAGCAGGTGCTGCCGCAGGGACTATTGCTAAAACCATGTCTGCCTACGATAAAACGTATAGCGACGCTATATATGGCGTAGAGCCAACGGGTAGGTATGTATGCGAATCTCGATTATACAAAATGCTCGACCATGAGTATGAGTTGCTAGAGGAACGATTAGAAAAAGAGCGTCCTGATACTAAATTTTTCGCCTTTGCTGATACCATTGCTGCACTCAACTATACCCGCACCATCAAAGGTGACGGCTGGTTAGGTATGAAATTTCAACTGGAAACGCACGGCGCAGCCAACCAAATCATGCTTCACGTGAAGATGCTCGATAACACTACCGCACTCCAAACGCAAGCACTTGGCGTTTTAGGGGTCAATCTGGTGTATGCCTGTTTTCGCTACCAGGATGTGCCAGAAGAGTTGGTGGTTTCGCTCATGGATAACCTCGATGGGCGAGTCAAAATAGATATGTTGCGCATCACTGGCCCCGATTTTGAGCAATTGGATAACCGCCTCTTGAGTTTGTATCTCGTCAAAAACAACATGACGGATGTAGCTATGTTTGGTCCAAATGGTCAGAATGTGCATGGGTCAGAATTTTTATATAAAAAAGACGTGCTTATCGTCAGAGGAAGTTATCGCCCTGCTACGCTCGTCAATTTGGATATGCTCAAAAGTGGAGAAATTCAATTTAGAGCCGAAGACGACGTGAACACTAGAAAAGTACACGTCATTAGCGAAATCACACTTCCTAACCTTATGGCTCATGGCCACCTCAATGAGAAGGACTTTCTCGACCGAGCCGACATTCTTTGCAAACTAGGGCAAACCGTAGCCATTTCAAGCTCCGAAGCCCATCAAAAATTTATAACATATCTATCTGATTTCAAAGTGCAAATGATTGGTTTTGTAATTGGGGCAAGAGAGATTTTAGAACTTATCAACTACAAATATTACCATCAGTCGGGCGGCAGTTTGCTCTCCGATTTTGGAGAACTCTTTAGCAAACGAGTCCGATTCTATGTCTTCCCATCGTTTCAAGAAGGCAGTGCCGAACTCATTACGTCGTCTAACCTCCCTATTCCCAACGAAATCGCTTTTTTGTATAAACACTTACTCAACAATCGCCAAATAGTAGATGTAACAGGTTTTGATAAACACCTGTTACATATCTACTCTAAGGATGTATTGGAGATGATTCGGGCAGGAGAAGACGGTTGGGAAAGCATGGTAGATGGCAGAATCGCTCAACTTATCAAAGATGAATGTTTGTTTGAGTATCCTTCTGAAAAAATGGAATTTGAGTATTAAAGTCTCCATCTTTATTTTTATTTTCTAAAAAATTTATAAATCGCTCTATAAAATAAAAAAATGAAAAGCACACTAATCATTTTATTGGCCATCAGCCTAATGGCAGGCTGCGACGCTCCTGCTTCTAGCGATAACACATCTTCGGATAAAGATAGCAGCAATACATCGCTTATCGTCACGGATGAAAAAAAATCGGATAGCAACCTCACTGACGCTCCAGATGAAGAAACGCCTGCTGCTGACGATGAAGCCGTAGAAGAAAACGTAGAAAAAAAACCATCTACTGGCAATGAGACCGATAAAAAAGATAATGCTAAAGATGTAAGCAAAGTAAAAAAATCAACTACTTCTGCTGACTTGCCCGACCTTACACCTACTACCAAAAGTTTTTCGGTGGACTATCTTATGGGCAAATTCAATCCTGGTTCTCACCCCGACTTTACTACCATTAATGCGGCTTATGCCTCAAAAAGCGGAATGCACCTCCGAAAAGACGCTTACAGTGCTTTTGTAAAAATGTACAAAGCAGCTAAACAAGACGGCGTAACGCTTCGTATTATTTCCGCTACTCGACCATTCAGCCATCAAAAAAGTATATGGGAAGCTAAATGGGAAGGCCGAAGAAAAGTCAGTGGCGCACCTTTGCCCGGCCTACCCAAAGACCCCGAAAAAAGAGCATTGCTCATTCTGCAATATAGCTCCATGCCTGGCACCTCTAGGCATCATTGGGGAACAGACATAGACCTCAACGACTTAAATAATAGCTACTTTGCATCAGGAACAGGCAAAAAAATATACGATTGGCTCACTGCTAACGCCAGTAAATTTGGCTATTGCCAAGTTTATTCGCCCAAAGGAGACGACCGCCCGTGGGGATACAATGAAGAAAAATGGCATTGGTCTTATTTGCCCGTTGCCCAAAAACTCACCCAACAGTATAAAGCCAAAATCAAAGACACCGATATTTCGGGTTTTGAAGGCTCAGAAACTGCCTCGCAGATAGGTATGATTGAAAAATATGTATTGGGCATTAATAAGAGTTGCTTATAAAAAAAGTCATTTTCCAAACTCATTAATGCTCAAATGAAACAGCTTAGTCGAAATAGACGTTAAGTTTTTAATAAAATTGAATAAATATATAAGCCATTTTGATTTTTTAGCGTTAAAATGCTTAACGTCTGTCATGGTGCATCCGCATTTACAGACAAATACTTCAATTTAATCAAAGTATATGAACATTATCTAATTATAAAAAATGTTGCCTTTAAATAACTTATGCGTCAATACTTTTATATAGCTAACTAAAATGGCACACTGTTTTCTGTTAGAAATTTGTTATTCAGTACTAAAAAAACAACACTTTTAAAATGAGAATACACGAAAACTTCAAAGCCCTCCATTTACTATTAGCCATTTGCACTTTGCCTATGCTACTGAATGGTCAGGAGATTAAATTAAATAATTCCTCTTTTGAGGACGCACCACAACATAGCACTACGCCTTACGGTTGGCACAACTGCGGCGACATCCACGAAAGTCCGCCAGATATTCAGCCCGGACACTTTGAAGTAACGGGGCGTGCAGTAGCAGAAAACCTACATCGGACTGGTCACTCGAGATAATGATACTTGGGAAGGCATTTCTCAGCGTTTGGAGTCGCACCCTACAAAGCGGAGAATGCTACAAATTTAGTATTCATTTGGCTAAAGCGGAGAAATACATCAGTTTGAGTAAAGCGACTTTAAAAAATGAAAACTTCAAAGAACCCGTTAGATTGCGAGTATGGGGAGGCAATAGCCATTGTAGTAAGATGGAAATATTAGCCGAAACTAGCCCGGTTGCGCATTCATCATGGAAAAAATACGACTTTGAGTTTAATCCTAAGAAAAGCTATAACTACATTTTCATAGAAGCTTACTACAAAAAAGGTGCATTCTTCCCCTATAATGGCAATCTTTTAGTAGATAATTTATCTACGATTAAAACTTGTAAAGAGCCTGAAAAAATCATCGCAGACTTAAATGTAAATGTGGTTGATGAAAAAACGAAACGCCCACTGAAAGGCGTAAAAATAAGAGTGATAGACACCAAATCGGGCAAAGTCAATACTAAATCAAGTGCTTCTACCCATAAATATGTTTGGAGCGATGTGCAACAAGAAACTACACTCCGATTGATAGCTGAAAAAGACGGCTATGAAAAAACGATTAAAGAAGTCAATACTAGCGGCTTGAGCAAAAGTAAAACCTTCAACATCACTTTGGCACTCGCTAAAATTGAAGAAGCCATAGTAGAACCTCCAGTGGTTGTAGATGATAAACCAGCGAAAAAGGAAGTAATAGATGTAAAAGAATTTGATAAAGATATTGTCAAAAAAGGGACGATTATGCGCACAGAGGAGATTTCCTTCCCTGCGGATAAATACCAACTAAAACCTTCTTCTTACTCTATTCTTAACGAAATATACAACTTGCTCAAAGCCAACCCTTCTATGAAAATAGAAGTAGGCGGACACACCAATAATATTCCTGACCATAAATATTGTGATTGGCTCTCCAAAGAAAGGTCAAAAACAGTAGCTCAATATTTAATCAGCAAGGGCATTCCAGAGAGTAGAATTTTGTATAAAGGATACGGCAAACGCAGCCCAATAGCCACCAACAAAACAAAAGAAGGTCGTCGCAAAAATCAACGAGTGGATATAAAAATTATCGACTTCTAATACCTTTTTAAGACCGTTGCAGCCAGCGATTTAGGCTCTAAATTGGTTATTCGACACCATTTTGCTAAAAAAAGTCGTTATCATAAGCAATATAGCTTCGGGTAACGACTTTTTTTATTAAATGGCTTTTACTCCTAAGAAATGGCTTAATGCTTGTTTCTTCATCAACATGACCACTGCAATTCAATAAATAGAAAATCAAGCTGTTTTGGTTTTCGCTTATCAAATTTTAAAACACCATACTCATTCACAATGCGTTTATCGTCGTTTTTGTGAATAAAAATTGAAGTGCTACTCCATTCGTAGCGCATCAACTTACTAACGTTATATTTTAAATACTACTAATTAATTTTAAAAATCATAATGAAAACATTTACAAGAAGAGAAGCCTTGCGTTCTATTTCATTAGGTACAGCAGGTATGCTTTGGAGTTCATCCCTATTTGCTAATTACTCTATCCCTACTAACCGAGCAGAAGTTGCCAGTAAAAATATGCCTAATGATGCGATGGAAGCCGTTCAAAGTCTCAGTGCTGATGGTATAGCTTCATTTTCCTTTACGCCTCTCGGCGGCTGGCTCGTTGTATCGCAAAATGGGCAACAACTTTCTAAAGGCATCCCACCTGATTGCAAAGCTAAAATTGATGCGTTTGTAAAATCGGGACACCAAATTAGATGTGTTGCATTTCCCCCTCAGGGGTCGCATGGCTACTTAATTATTACAGACAAAGATTTTGCAGCTAGTCAGATAGAAACGAGCCTTTTGCAAAAACTCACTGCATTTAAATCCAAAGGCATCAAAGTCAAGCAGGTAGCCTTTCGCCCCAAACAAGGCAATAACAGGTGGATAATCATCACTGAAAATGGATTTGTAGCACAAGAAATACCCGACGAATGCTATCAAATATTGCATAATTTACAACAAAGCCCTCGCATTAATAGCCAACCTCCCCGAAAAATCAATCATGTCAGCTTTTCGCAAACAGGCGGCTGGATAGTTAATGCAGATGATTATTTTTTTGGAAAAAACATCCCTGCCGATTGCGAACAAAAAATGAAAACCTTCAAAGGGCAATATATGCAAGTGGATTTGGTCACGTTTGCACGAAATGGTGGCTGGTGCGTTATCTCCAATCAATCTATGACGGAGCAGCCTACGGACGAAATTAGAGCTTTTGAAAAAGATGTCAGAGGTGGCGGTATTTGGAAAAGAATGGATATCTCAAAAGTACCAGGGCTTAGTGTAGCCGTAGTTATCGACAATCAGTTGGCATGGTCATCTGGTTATGGTTTTTTGAAAACGGGTGGCACTCATGCCGCACATCACGATAGCATCTTTCAGGCGGGTTCTATGAGCCAACTCGTTTCTACCATAGGCGCATTACGAATGGTTCGCTTGGGCGAAATGGGACTTGAGGAAGATATTCGAGACCCTAAATTTGGCATTGAAATACCTACTAAAGGCGATTTTGAAATCATGGAAGGACAAGAACCCAACCTTATGATGTTATTAGCCAATAGGTGCGGCTTCAATATCAAAGGGCTAAGAGGGTACAGTCAGGGCAAACCAATGCCAAGTATTGATGATATTTTAAAAGGTGCAGGCGGTGCAAATAATCCTAAAGTAGAAATTCAGTTTCCGCCAAATACAAGATATGAACCTTCCTCTGGTGGCTTTATTGTTTTGGATAAGCTAATACAAAGCGTAACCAAAACGCCTGCCTCCAAATGGCTCAACCAAAACGTTTTGTCGCCGCTCAGCATGAAAGATAGCACGTTCAATATTCTACCCGACAAAAAATATTTGAATGACAATAATGTAGCCGCAGGACACAATCCGAGCGGCGGAATGCTCTCTGGCGAACGCTTGCGCTACCCCGAATCTTCGGCTTATGGGCTTTATACCAATGCTAGAGATTTGACCAATATCATTAGTATGATTAATCAAGGCGGCACATTCAATGGTCAAACCTTCTTGACTACCGACCTCGTTGAAACCTTGCTCACGCCTGTTAATGAATTGGAAAAAACGCACTCGTGGGCTAGGCCTGCAAGTAACGGGCTTTGAAGATATAAACGATACTGGCTCCAACTTTAGATATACCAGTTCGGGCCAATGTGGCGGCTTTAGAAGTTTTGTAATGGGCTATCCTGTACAAGGCACAGGCGTAGTCGTTATGACAAATGGAAATGCTAAAGATGGCCCAAGATTTTGCTTTGATGTAGCCATGACCGTAGCTAAAACTTATGGCTGGGAATAGGATTTTTTTGATAAACAGTATTGTATGTTTTTTTTAAAAACATAAGAGGCACATAGGATTGATTTTTTCTAAATTAATAGAAAATCAAACACTATGTGCCTACTGTGTTAAAATATTTAAAAACTAAACCGCCTTTTAAGCCAAATCAAAACGGTCAAGGTTCATGACTTTGTTCCAAGCAGCCACGAAGTCATTTACAAATCTTTCGTTACCGTCATTGCATCCATACACCTCTGCGATAGCACGAAGTTCTGAATTTGAACCAAAGATTAAATCCGCACGAGTAGCTGTCCATTTCAGTTCGCCCGTTGCACGGTCTCTTCCCTCAAACTCATCTTGATGCTCCGAAGTTGATTTCCACGTCGTACTCAAATCCAATAGATTGACAAAAAAGTCGTTCGTGAGTGCTTCCTTTTTTTCTGTAAATACACCATGTTGAGAACCGTCAAAGTTGGCATTCAAAACACGCATACCACCTACAAGAACCGTCATTTCAGGAGCAGTCAATGTCAAAAGCTGTGCTTTGTCCACCAACATTTCTTCTGTGGATAAGGTATATTTTGTTTTTGAATAATTGCGGAAACCATCGGCAAGCGGTTCTAAAACAGCAAATGCCTCCACGTCAGTTTGCTCTTGAGAAGCATCTGTACGGCCTGGCGTAAAAGGAACAGAAACGTTGTGTCCTGCATTTTTAGCTGCTTGTTCTACGCCAACGCATCCACCCAACACAATCAAGTCAGCCATTGAAACGGCTTTGCCTTCATTGGCACTATTGAATCCTTTTTGAATGCCTTCGAGCGTATCCAATACTTTAGATAGTTGAGTTGGGTTATTAACTTCCCAATATTTTTGAGGAGCAAGGCGGATGCGGCCACCATTTGCGCCGCCACGCTTGTCGGAGCCACGGAAAGTTGATGCCGAAGCCCAAGCCGTAGATACCAATTGAGCAACCGTTAGTCCCGATGCTAAAATTTTAGTTTTTAAAGCCGCAATGTCTTCTTCGTTAATTGTTTTGTATGTAGCCGCAGGGATAGGGTCTTGCCAAATCAATTCTTCCGAAGGCACTTCCGAACCCAAATAACGTGAAACTGGTCCCATATCACGGTGCGTTAGTTTATACCAAGCACGAGCGAATGCGTCTGCAAATTCATCTGGGTTTTCGTAAAATCGTTTTGAGATTTTGGCATAAGAAGGGTCAAATCTCAATGAAAGGTCAGTCGTCAGCATAATTGGCGTATGACTTTTTGTTGGGTCATGTGCATCTGGCACTGTCCCCGCTCCTGCTCCATTCTTTGGCTTCCACTGATACGCACCTGCTGGGCTTTTGGTCAGTTCCCATTCGTAACCAAATAAATTTTCAAAGAAATTGTTACTCCACTGAGTAGGCGTAGTTGTCCAAGTTCCTTCCAATCCGCTTGTAATGGTATCGCCTGCGTTACCTGTTCCGAATGAGTTTTTCCACCCCATGCTTTGCTCTTCGATGCCTGCTGCTGCTGGTTCACGACCGACATATTTATCCGCATCTGCCGCACCGTGCGTTTTACCGAAAGTGTGTCCGCCAGCAATTAATGCCACCGTTTCTTCGTCATTCATTGCCATGCGAGCGAAGGTTTCACGAATGTCACGGGCTGCCGCAATAGGGTCAGGGTTTCCGTTCGGGCCTTCTGGGTTTACGTAAATCAATCCCATCTGAACGGCAGCAAGCGGGTTTTCGAGTTCTCTATCTCCAGAGTAGCGTTTGTCGCCAAGCCATTCGCTCTCCGCACCCCAATAAATATCTTCTTCTGGTTCCCACACGTCCTCACGGCCTCCACCAAAGCCAAATGTTTCGAAACCCATTGACTCCAATGCGCAGTTACCTGCCAAAATCATTAAATCTGCCCAAGAGATTTTCTTGCCATATTTTTGCTTGACAGGCCAAAGCAATAAGCGTGCTTTGTCAAGGTTTCCGTTGTCGGGCCAACTGTTGAGCGGTGCAAAACGTTGAGTACCAGAGCCTCCGCCACCACGGCCATCGGCAATGCGATACGTTCCTGCGCTGTGCCATGCCATACGAATAAAAAATGGACCGTAATGGCCAAAATCGGCAGGCCACCAATCTTGAGAAGTCGTCATTACTTCTACGATGTCTTTCTTTAATGCCTCTAAATCGAGTGTTTTGAACTCCTCTGCATAGTTGAATGCCTCTCCCATCGGGTTCGATAAAGACGAATTTTGACGTAGAATATTTAACTTTAACTGGTTTGGCCACCAGTCACGGTTTGATGTGCCGCCGCCTGCGCTTTGCTTTAATATTTTACCTGTAAACGGGCATTTGCCTCCGCTTGTACCATTTGAATTATCCATATTTTTATTATAGTCATAATCTTGTTTCAATCCAATCGAAACAAAATTTATTTGTGAAATATCATTTCTACAAATATACGCATTTCAGTACTATAATGAAAATTGATAAATATTATCAAATCATAATTAATAATTATGATTTTTGTCAGAAAATAAATCTTTTTTATAAACCTGGTATTAATCCTGTTCTTTCTTGTAATAGAAAAGGAAAATGCCTTATGGAAAGATATTTTAGAAAATACTCTGTTTTTCAGCAATTCTCCATAAGGCTTTATCCATTGCCCGTATCTTCAGTGTGGGGTAAAGAATAAATCTAAAAATCAGGGTTTTAGCCCTAAACGGAGGTAATGTTGGGTTAAAACCCGAAAATCCTTTAGTTTCATTAATCCACACACCAAAGATATGGGGCAATAGAATTTCCATCTAGGGAATTGCTGTATTATTTTTTAGATTATTTTTTTGGTTCATTGACAATTTTTTTTAACTAAGGTGAGCTTCATTTTGGCTTACTGGCGCACTATCATAGTGGTTTAGAATATAGTCGTGCATATATCTTCCTTTAGAATCTGCGAGCATCAATTCGTAGTAAATTTCGTGTGGTACACCGAAATAAGCGTAAATTTGTCCCGTTTGAAAGGTAACTTCTAACACTTCTTGTTGGTAGTGATATGCTATATTTTTTATCATTGACGATACCATAGTGAAGCCGTTTTTATTTTTACAATTTATAACTTTTTTGCAAATATTTATACGCAAAATGAGGACAAAAGGTTTTGTTAAATTTTTCCTGATTACGGGTCTTGTATTAGTTAGTATTTTAATTCTAAAAAAAATATTTCCGAAAGAAGATTGGCGATTGAAGGCTTATGAAATTCATGGTATCGACGTTTCTCATCATCAAGACGATATAGATTTTGAGGTATTGAAAGAAGAAGCGTTTGTGGATTTTGTATTCGTGAAGGCTACGGAAGGCATTACGTTCAAAGATGATAAATTTCAATACCATTGGGAGCAGTTAAAAAAAGCTAAATTGCCTCGTGGTGCGTATCATTTTTATCGTCCGTTCAGAAAGGCGAAATTGCAGGCAGAGGCTTTTATCAAAGTGGTAAATATCGAAAAGGGTGATTTGCCGCCTGTGCTTGACTTGGAAGAAACAGATAATCGCTCAAGAGAAATCATTTTGAAAGGCGTAAAAATATGGCTAGAAACCATTGAAAAACATTATAAAGTCAAGCCGATAATTTATGTCAATCAAGATTTTTATAACTTATATATCAAAGGTAATTTTGAGGATTATCCGATTTGGCTGGCGGCTTATAGGTGGGAAAAACCCAATGTGATAGAAGGCGATTGGAAAATTTGGCAATACACTGACCGTGGGCGAATAAATGGGATAAAAGGTCGGGTAGATAGAAATGTCTTTTATGGAAATAGAAAGGATTTTGAAGCCTTGCTGGTAAAATAAATACGACTGAAAAGGATGTTCCATTTTTTGAAGTTTTGCACATCTATGAAAAAAATCAAATCATAAAATCAATTTATAAACAAAAAAAAATCAAATCGCTATGAAATACTTATTGACATTTTTTTGGGCTACTTCGTGTTTTTTGCTTGCTGCTCAAAACAACTGCTCAGACCCTCAGGCTAAGAATACGGGAGAGGCTAGTGCTTGCGAATATCCAAAAACCAAAAAAGTGTTTAAACGAATTACCCGTTTAGATGATGTAGTGAATGAGACCTCAGGGCTGATAAAATGGGATGATGGGGTTTGGACGATAAATGACAGCGGCGGCGAGCCTGTTTTGTATAAAATGAATCCTAAAACGGGGAAAATCATACAACAAGTGCGTGTTTCAAATGCTAAAAACAAAGATTGGGAAGAACTGGCGCAGGATGATTTGCACATTTACATCGGCGATATGGGCAATAATAAAGGCAGTCGAGAGGGGTTGGTTATTTATAAAGTCAAAAAATCGGATATTGATAAAAAGCAGGCAACGCAGGAAGTGAAAGCCGAAAAAATAAAATTTCATTATCCTGAACAGACTAATTTTGAAAAAAGGCAACTCCACCATTTTGATTGTGAGGGCTTTTTTTATAGCAAAAATCAACTTCATTTGTTTACCAAAAACCGAGATAATGCCAAAAGCTACCATTACACTTTGCCTACAAGCGCAGGAAAGCACGCTGCTAAACTTCAAGATTCATTGGATGTAAAGGGACAAATCACGGCAGCCGATATTAGCGAAGATGGCGTAATTGTTCTTTTGGGCTATACGCCTCATAAGTTGTTTTTGTGGATTTGTTGGAATTATGAAGACAATCGCTTTTTTTCTGGAAATTGCAGGAGAATAGAGCTAGGAAGTTTTTTTTGGCGAGGACAGTTAGAAGGGATTTGCTTCGCTTCTGGTAAATCAGGTTATATATCAGGAGAGAGAATTAAGTATAAAAAACAGCATTTGAGGGCTTTTGATGTGAGTGAATGGGTAGAAAATGCAGAATAAGTGTCATAAAAAAGCGTCGAATACTGTTGAGGTATTCGACGCTTAAAATGATACGCTTTTCATTTTATATAAGGCGTATTATTTTTTCTTAGCTAATTTTCTGGCTTGTTTCACCCAGTTATCCCGCTGGATTCTATCAGGAGAAAATTCGATTGCCGTCGTTAGCGTTTCTACCATATCATCGTTGAAGGCTGCCAATTGTTCGTAAGTATAAATTCCTAAACCATTCAGTTTTGCTTCGATGAATGCGCCAATGCCTTTAATCACTTTCAAATCGTCCTTATCATCGGCAGTTGCGGAAGGAATTTTGGAGCCAATTGCTGCCTTGATAACCGAATGGGCTTCGATGGTGCTTAGTGTCCCTTTATTGCGTCCTGCAAGTGCTTTTGACTGTCCTACCCAGTTGTCTCGTTTGATTCGCCCTGGGAAGAACTGAATCGCTTCTGTAACTTTTTCAATGATTTCATCATCAAAATAGCTGATTTGCTCAAAGGTATAAATTCCTATTTTATTCAATTTTTCTTCGATAAACGAACCAATGCCGTCAATGGCTTTTAAATCATCTTTCTTGTCGGGCGTAGCCTTCGGAATTAAATTGCCTAGTAGGTCGGTGACTGCTTTTTGGGCAGCCGCAGCGGCAGCATTTTCATCCACGCCACTTCCCGAAGCGGAGCTACCTCCTAGCACGATATTGTTTTCTTTTCGGTCAAGCTCAATACGGAGTTTGCTCAATTCAGCAAGGAGTTTCATGTTTTCGTCTCTTGCTTTGGATAGCTTTTTATTTTCAATTTCTAAAGTATCCGAATGGCTTTCTACCAACTCATCCACCTCTTGTTCGGCTTCAAACTTGACGGTTTCCAATTGCGAAATTTGAGTTTTAGCAGCTTCGAGTTCTATTTGCAATCGCATATTTTCATCCCTCACGTTCGACAATTGCGTATTGACCGAAGCCAAATAGTCTTGGTGTTTTTCTTCCAGTTCGTTACCATCTTCCTCTACTTCAAATTTTTCGGTTTCCAACTGCGAAAGTTGAACTTTCAACTCTTCGATTTGCGCTCGCAGTTCTGTATTTTCATCTCTTTTGCTCGCCAATTGCTTGTTGAGCATTTCGAGGTGCGAATTGTCTGTACTTTCGCTACCGTTTTTAAGTTTTTCGGTTTCTAGCTGCGCCAATTCCGTTTTGAGTGCATCAATTTCAGCAATATAATCCATATTGCTTGCGCTTGCAGGCTCGCTTCCTCCCTGCTCTTTGGCTTCGTTAAACTGAATTTGAAGCTGCATATTTTCATCACGTGCCTTAGAGAGTTGAGCGTTGAAGATATTCAACTGGGTTTCGAGTTTGTCTTCCAGTAAATCTACCTCTTCTTCTACTTCAAACTTTTCGGTTTGCAATTTGGCAAGATGTTCTCGCAACAATTCGATTTCTCTAATCAGACTATCATCGCCAGCATCCGTGCTGCCCGTTTTCAATTCTCTGGTATTGCCATTCGGAATTTCGCCAAGCTGCATTAAGAGACGCATATTTTCATCTCTGGCGTTAGAAAGTTGCGTATTGAGCATTTCAAGGTGGGTATTGTATTTCGCCTCTAGCTCGTTACCATCTTCTTGCGCTTCAAATTTTTCGGTGTCTAATGTAGCGATTTGATGTTCGAGGGTATTTATTTTTTCATACAATTCCACATTTTTAGCCTTTATGTCTGCTAGTTTTTGACTTTCTAGCTGAATCATTTCCTCATAATTGGCTTTCATTTCATTAAATTCTTCAATGAAATGCTCTTGCTCTATGTTTTTCTCCGTTTTTAATTTGACCAATGCGCCTTTGAGTTGGCTCACTTCTTTTTCCAAATCGGTGCTACTAGCTGATAATTCTCCAGCTTGCGCCGCTTCAAAAGTAGCTTTGAGCGATTCGAGTTCTAATTTCAAGTCATGTTTTTCTCTTTTTGCGGTAGCCAATATTTCATCATTAGCCGCTATTGCAGCTTTCAGTTGGTTTTGGAGGCTATTGAGTTCGTCTTCCAGTGCGGAGTTAGAAGATTCTACCGACCTGGTATCAGCCGCATTGATGGCTATTTGAGTGCTATATTCCTCTTCGAGCAAGTATTTTTCCTGTTCGAGTTTCGCTGTTTTTTTCTTATACGATTCCAGTTCGCCTTCCATTCCGGATTTTTCGCCTTCTAGAATTGCTAGATTATTATGAGCGTTTTCTAATTTATTATGAAGCTCTTGCAACTGCGAATTGTATTCGTCTGAATGTTCTCCACTACCGCCCGCAAATGCCAAATTACTGTTTTTGTCTTCCAGTTCTTTGAGCTGTTCTTTGAGTTTTTCGATGCGGAAAATGAACTGATTTTGCTTGACCAATAAATCTTTGAATCCTTCTTTTTGGCGTTCGTATTTTTCTTGAATGCCTGCCAATGACTCATTCTCCCGACGTGCGCCCAAAAGCTGATTTTTCAGAGTATTGATTGTATTCTCCTGTTTTTCATAGCCTTCTGACGAAATTTCATATTGCATTTTCAATTCATCGTAAGCCTTTTGCATCTGCTTTATTCTAGCGGCTTGCGCTTCATTTTCTTTGATGCGAGCAGCTTCGAGGGCAAGAATTTCTGCTTCTAGTTCTATGACTTTCGCTTCATGCCCGTCCGTACTCGTACGATTTTCATCCAGCGTAGAAGCCATTTTATTGATTTTGAGATTGGCAGAAGCATATTTATTTTTGGTTTCCTCTAGTCGAGCACTCATAGCACTCTCTTTATCTTCTGCGATAAGCAACTCCGTTTTGAGCCTATTTCTCTCTAGTTCCAGTGTTTTTTTCCTTTCGTTCGCATTTTTCAACTCCAGACTAAGCCGCTTCATATCAGCGTCCTGAATGCTCATTTCCTTTTGAGTATTTGAAACCTGCATTTCCATATCACTCGCTTCTTTCTGCTTAGAGGTCAATTCTCTTTTGAGTTTTTTTACTCGACTGCCCCAAATCATGTAACCCGTTAGGATACCTAATAAGTAGGCTACTCCATGATAAATTAACAGCATCCAACTGTTTTCATTATCAAACTGCGTAAAAAATTTAGATAACTGTTTTAAAAAGTCCATCTTGTTTCGTTAATGGTTTTAATTGAAATATATAACCTGCTTGAATTGACTTGAAATATAAAATATAAGCAGGTTAAATTTATTCGTTTTTTTTCTGATAAGTAGTCAGACATATTTTTTTTATAATAGACTTTATTCACAAAACTAAATCCTATTACATAACTAACTGATAATGAAGATAGACAAAGCAGCTTCGCTGCTTTATGAATAATGGCTAATAAAAAAATTAAAATCGACCTACTTGATTATTACGGGTTTTAATTTTTACTTCCTACTTGCTTACTCTTGTACCTTAATATTTACCCGTCGGTTTTTTTCTCTATTGCTATCCGTATCATTTGGCGCAATAGGTTCGTCTTCACCTTTGGTATCCGTATATATTCTCCCCGCAGGTATTCCTACTATTTCTACAAAGTGTTTTTTGGCAGCCGCTGCACGTCGTTTACCTAAACTTAAATTGTATTTGCGAGAGCCAACATTATCCGTATGACCAATAATGACAAGGGTTTTGTTTTTGTTTTCTTCTATATCCAAGTATATTTTCATAGAATCGGCATAGAGTCCAAAAGCCTTCGTGGGTTCAAATTCATCCGAGTTATATTCAAATGTAATATCCGAAAACGTCATATTAGTAAAGGTATATTTTGGTTTTACGTCTATATCATATTCGTCGGGGCGGGCATTCGTTTTGGCAGAAAACGTCAATGGTTTGCTCAATGAGGGATTTGCCGTTTCTTTACTATCCAAGCCAATTCGATTTTCGTCCACACCTTTGGAAGTAAACCATTGCCTGATGGCATCGGCACGGGCAAGCCCCAGATTTTCATAAATTCCAAATGAACTGTCTCGTTCGTTTTCCAAAAATACGCCTCCAATAGTCATTTGGCTCAGCGGATTCCCATTCAAATAAGCCAATACTCCCGTTAAATATTCTTGATTGTTATCATTTAAAATCGGTGTTATTTTATTTTCAAGAAAAGCAAACTGGTCATAGCCGCTAAGGAGTACGCTATCATCGGCAACAAAGTCGAGGTCGCTACTCCGTTCTATGTCTTGTACGTTTTCTTTTTTATTGACATCATCAGTGCCGCACAAGTTCAGCATCCTGCACACCACGTCGTATCGGGCAAAGGCGGTCCAGACTAAGAAAAGTAGAAATACGAGAAAAGCTCTCATGAGTTGGTTTTATCTAATAATGAAAAGAATAGGCAATATTCTAGTTTTGTATGCGCTGCACACAAAACTACTCAAAATTAGTATGTTGCATTTTACACCGTACCATTTTTTTTTAGAATAAAGTCTAATGTAAATATGTATATTTTTATGAAAATAAATATACTAGCGACTATGGAAACAACTAAAATTAAGTATTTTGATTGAATTATATTTCATAATGATATGTTTTTTTTTAAATCTCTAATAACGAGCCTCCTAAATAAGCTCGAGCAATTTTCAACTTCCTTATTCAAAACCAAATGATTAGGCTTATCTTCTGTTTTCATTTCTGTGACCTTTATTTATTTTTTCACCCAAATGTTAAAATATAACCTGTCACATATCTATCACTTCGAGGGAAAACTGAATAATTTCCTCCTTAAATTTAAATCTCGCAACTTACATCTTCTTTTTTTCATGTCACAAAATCTCGAAACACGTAAAAAAATCAGGTTTTCGACAATCTTATTTAGATTTTTTTCTAAATGTTACACTCCAAACACTTCAATTTATTAAAAATAATATACTTATACGGTTACTTACTAAAGTTTTACACTGCAAATAACATATCGGTATAGTTATTGTACTAATTCTAATATCACAAAAACTTTTTAATCAAACAACCAATTATAAAAAATTTAGCGATGCGATTTAGCAACATAACATATATCATTCTATTCTCTTTGCTAACTTTTAGTAGTCAAGCTCAAAATAGTCATTTTGACTGGGGAATCGGTGCTTATGGTAGCCTTTACAGCTATAAAGCTATTCTTGAGAATAAGGTTACAAGTCCTTACCAATACAATAGAGGTACTCAAATCACGGTTTCTAAATATTTAAATAACAATTTTGATATTGATTTCAACGCAGGTATTACGACTACTGAATATTTTGCAGAAGACCAATATAATAGCACAAGATTGTATGATGGTGCTTTTAGTTTGAAGTACAAATTGGATAATGGCTATATTATTAAGAAAGAAAATTTTGTGGTTTCTCCGTTCTTTAAATTGGGCGTAGGTACTAATTATATTGATTATAGAAAAGGCTTAGATATTAGCGTCCCCGCTGGTTTTGGGCTATCCATAGGAATGGGCAAATACGTTTCATTTGTTTATGAAACCAGCTACCGATACAATATTTTAGCTTCTAACGCTTATATGGCACATGGTATGGGTTTGAAGTTTAACTTCATGGGAGCAAGCAAAGATAGGTTGGCATCGCAAAGAAAAAGAGAGCAAATACGCCGATTGGCTCGTATTGAAAAATATCGCAACAAGAAAGATAAAAAAGAGAAGGAAGTCATAGCTGCCGTATTTGGAAAAGAGAAAGAATCAGATGCAGCAAGTAGTAGCTTTAAAGAAGAAGAACCTGTTCGATTTGAAGAACCGGCAGCAGTAGAGCCGACCCCTGCTGAGCCTGTAACTATCGAAGAGCCGACAAAGGATGCTGAAAAATTTAAAGCACCTAAAGAAGAGAAAGCAGAAGTAGTGGCAGAAAAGCCTATTGAATATAGTAAGATAATTGAAGCAAAACCGGCTGTTAGCCCTGTTGCTAAAAAAGAAGAAATACCTGCTAACCCTGCGGAAGATGGTATCAAGCCAGTGAAAGTAGCAGATGAATTTTGTGTTAAAAGTGATGATTTATTAACAGAGTTTGGCAAGCAAATTACTTTTGATGTGAATGAATCTCGTGTCAGTAGCAAAATGTTCGACGCTTTGAGTAATGTAGTAGAAACGATGAACAAATGTGAAAGCACTCGTTTTGTAATCATTGCGCACACCGATAGCGATGGAGATGCAGATTACAATAGCCGATTGGCTAAAAAAAGAGCAGAAGCCGTGAAATCATTCTTAGTCAGAAAAGGAATTGACGCTTCTCGATTAAGCACATTGGCTTATGGTGAGTATAGCTTAATTACTGACGAATCTTCTCCCGATGATAAATCCGCTAACCGTAGAATTTCATTCAAAATCAATAAGTCAATTAAGTAATCATAAGACTTAAATAATCATAGAAAAGCCGCTACCTAAAATATTAGGTAGCGGCTTTTTCAATTTTCGATGTGCTAATATTACCTTAGTTCGTATTATTTTCTATTAACATTTCATCCGTTTTTGTCCAGTGCTTGCGAGATTTAAAATACTTCGGATTCACAATGAGCAAACCAAAATCATGTCCATCCTCTTTCGTCCTTTTGGAATGATGTGCGCCGTGCGCTCTCAATATAGCACGAGAGTATTTGCCATCTAGCCTCTTGAACCATTTGAATCTGCGATGAATATAAACGTCGTGAATGAGGAAATAAGTCAAACCATATAAAGAAATACCAACGCCAATAAACAACACCCAAAGATGAGGCGTAAACGAGCCGAACATATAACAAAATGCGCTTGGCACTGCAAAAACTAAAAAGAACAAGTCATTCTTTTCAAAAAAGCCTTCTTTTTCATGATGCGGCTTATGGTGGTCTTCGTGCCAAACCCACAAAATGCCGTGCATGACGTATTTGTGCGTAAACCACGCCATGAACTCCATGCCAACATAAGCAGCAAGCGTTACTAAGATATAGGTGAGGATTGCCATATTTATTTATTTTTAGAAATGTGTAAAAATTCTATTCGCTATAACAGTCTTTTTCGGGCTTTGTTTGCAAAAATAACTACTTTTCAGTAACTCGCAAGGAGATTAAACTTCCAAAACTTGCCCGTCAAAAGCTATCTCAACATTATCAGGCAAGCCCTTAGAAACCTCTTCATGCCGTCCCATTTGATGGCTCAAGTGTGTCAAATAGGCTTTTCGAGGGCCTATTTTTTTTATTAATTCCAATGCTTCCTTAAGCGACAAATGCGATATGTGCGACTTCTTTCTCAATGCGCTGATAACTAAATACTCCGTGCCTTTTACCTTCTCCAGTTCTACATCCGAAATGGTTTTAATATCTGTTAGGTATGTAAAATTATCGAACCGAAACCCGAAAACAGGTAGCAACTTATGAAAAACCCTAATCGGTTCTACTCGAATGCCTTCTACTTCAAAAGCGGCACTTTCTTTTATTTCATTCAAAATCACACGAGGCGAGCCAGGATAGGGGTTTTCTTCAAATATATAATCAAAACGGCGATTTTTTAAAACCTCCAAAACCCTTTCTTCTCCATATAACGGCATATCCATTTGATACCGAAAATTGAACGGACGCACATCGTCCAGCCCAATGATATGGTCTGTGTGTTCGTGTGTGAGGAGAATAGCATCTACCCGTTTTACTTTCGCTTTCAACATCTGCTGCCGAAAATCGGACTCTATGTCTATCACTATCGTTTTGCCCTTCGTTTCTACCATTATCGAAACCCGTAAGCGTTTGTCTCGTGTATCTTCGGACAGGCAAACCTCACAATCGCAACCTATCACTGGTATGCCTTGAGACGTTCCAGTTCCTAATATCGTAATTTTCAAAGTGTATCTTTTTATATAAAAAAGTAGGGAATAATCACCTACTGAAGTGATTTATAAAATTTGAGCGATTTTTCAGAAAACTTCGTTTCGTCAATTTCTAAACCTAACAAAATCTCCAACAATGAATTGATACGCCCTTCGGTATCAAAAAACTTATTCACAAGAATGATATTTTTATTTTCTAAAATACAATATCCTGACTGAAAATTGCCTTTTTCGTAGCGAACTACGTAATCTTGCTCTTCAAGCAAGGTTTGTACTTTTTTTAGGTTATGAGTAGTAAATTTTAACATCATAATAAAAGGAAGGTTGTGCATTAACGTTTTAAAAAAGAATTATTAGTTTTGACAAATATCGTGAAAAAGTATAAACATGAAGTATTTCATTCTTATTTTGGCTTTTGTAAGCATGGCAAGCGTTTCATCTTGGGCGCAAGACGACGAAGGGGGCGCACTTTCTAAAGGTGGAGACATTCCTATCGGAACGTTTAAATTGGGGATTGTAGCTGGGCTCAACGCTGCTCAAGTTGATGGCGATGCGTTGGCAGGATACAACAAATTGGCACTTCTGGGCGGTCTGAGGGTAGTTTATCGTACTTCTGACAAATGGATGCCTAGCGTTGGTATTTTTTATAGTCAGAAAGGTAGCCGTTCTGAAACGATTCCTAGCGGTTCGTTTTTTGAAACACACTACCAACTCGACTATATTGATATTCCTGTGATGTGGAATTATATAGATGGTGGTATTCGCATCAGTGGCGGCCTATCTTATGGTAGGCTGATTGATACTAATATTTTGATTGATGATATTGACGAAACCGACGACCGTGCGCCTTATTACAAAAACAATGATTTCGGCGTAGTTTTAGGTTTTGGTTATTTTATCAATAAGCATTGGGGCTTTGATTTGCGTTGGTCGCAGTCCATTATCAGCATTGTAGATATTAATGTAGGCAACGTTATCAATGAGCCGCAAATCAATAAGTTTTTATCCTTTAGGGCTATTTATCAGCTTTAAATAATGCCCAAAATAACTCCGCCTTTGGGAGAAAACGCAGGAAAAAAATGTCCCTGAACCGAAATTATTAACCAAAAGAAAACCTTGTTTTTTTTAAAACAACCTAATAAAGTACATGACTTTTACGAAAGAAGAAATTCAACAGATACGTCAGGAGACTAGAGGCACGAAAAACGTTGCTCATTTCAATAATGCGGGTGCGGCATTGATGCCTGATGCTGTTACGGATGCCGTAATTGGCTATTGGGAACATGAGGCAAACTTTGGCGGCTACGAGACCGAAGCATTATTTCAAACGCAATTGGAGCATACTTATGACGCAGTAGCGCAATTGATAAACGCTGACCGAGACGAAATTGCAGTTCTTGAAAATGCAACTGCTGCTTGGCACGCTGCTTTTCATAGTTTCAATTTTGAAGAAGGCGATGTGGTTTTGACTTGCGTGTCTGAATACTCTAGCAATTATATTAGTTTTTTGAAACTTCAAAAGCAAGTAAAAATTGACATCAAAGTGATTCCAAATGACGAATACGGACAAATTGATACTAGAGCTTTGGAAGAATTAATTACGCCTGATGTAAAATTGATTGCCATTACTCACATACCGACTAATAGCGCATTGATAAATCCTGCTGCCGCAGTAGGCGAAATAGCCAACAAATACGGCATTCCTTACTTATTAGATGCTTGTCAGTCTGTGGGGCAAATTCCAATTGATGTCCAAGCGATTGGCTGTGATTTTTTATCCGCTACTGGTCGAAAATACCTCCGTGCGCCTCGTGGTACGGGTTTTTTGTTTGTAAAAAAATCGTGGCTTGCTCGTGGAATTGAGCCGCCTTTTTTGGATACGCATTCCGCCAAATGGACCAGCAAGAATACTTTTGAAATGCAGCCTAACGCTCGTCGATTTGAAAATTGGGAGAACAAT
The DNA here is from genome assembly GCA_942492005.1 of uncultured Saprospiraceae bacterium. GTDB lineage: Bacteria > Bacteroidota > Bacteroidia > Chitinophagales > Saprospiraceae > CAKZLL01. The sequence continues at coordinate 21,194 of CALOED010000270.1, read as the reverse complement.
TGTGCGGCTAAATATGGGTTAGGCTTAGCGGCAGACTATGCGATGAGCATCGGCATGGAGCGCATCTCTAGCCGTTTGAGGGCATTAGCAGACACTCTTCGGACAGAACTCGCTAAGATAGAAGGCGTGATTCTGATGGATATTGGAAAACGAAAAGGCGGCATCGTGTCTTTTAAAATGGACAATTACACGCCCGAAGCCATCAAAGCGCACCTTTTTAGCCAAAATATTAATGTCTCTATCATTTCGCCGCAAGGCGCATTATTGGATAGCGAACAACGAAACCTTCACGATGGAATGATAAGAGCATCGGTGCATTATTACAATACCGAAGAAGAAATTAAAAACCTGTGCAATAGCCTTAAAACGCTAAATACTCCGAATTAAAAAGGGAAACTCTCCTGTTTTTAATTGAAAACGTTCTTTTGAAAATATTGAGTTTAGTGATGAATAAAAAGTAACTTGTATTTGATTAGTTCGCAAAAACCTGCTTGCTATTCATCACTTTCAAACAATACCTAATAAAATCAATAAATCGCTCGACTATGCTTAAATGCCAACGAAATAAATTCAATATTGCCAAAGAATATGCCTACCTCAATTGCGCTTATATGTCTCCGTCTTTGACTTCCGTTCACGATAAAGGCGCAGACGGCTTAATGACCAAATCATTTCCTTACGAAATTAGTAGAGATGATTTTTTTGAGCCGCCAAAGCTATTGCGTCAAGAGTTTTCAAAACTTATCAATGCGCAAGATGCTGACCGTATCGCTATTTTGCCTTCGGCTTCTTATGGTTTGGCGAATGTTGCCAAAAATATTCAAATCGATTCTACCCAAAGTATTGTCTTGGTCGGTGAGCAGTTTCCGAGCAATGTTTATATCTGGCAACGCCTCGCAGCCGAAAACAACGCAAACATTGTAACTATAAATCCGCCTACCTCCAACGAAAACAGAGGAAAAATATGGAACGAACGCCTTATTTCTTCCATTGATGCCAATACCAAAGTAGTAGCAATGGCAGTAGTGCATTGGGCAGACGGTACGCTTTTCGACGTGGAAGCGATTAGCAAAAGAGCGAAAGAAGTAGGTGCGTATTTTATTTTAGATGGCACACAGTCAGTTGGTGCATTGCCTTTTGATGTACAAAAAGTGCAACCCGATGCGCTTATTTGTAGTGCTTACAAATGGCTATTGGGTCCATATTCGATGGCTATTGGCTATTTTGGCGAAGCATTCGATGATGGCGTGCCTATTGAGGAGAACTGGATTAATCGCTTGGATAGTTATCAATTTGAAAACCTTGTCAATTATCAGCCGCAATATCAGCCCAAAGCGCAACGCTACAACGTGGGCGAAAATAGTAATTTTATACTCGTGCCGATGTTCATCGAAGCTCTCCGACAACTAAACGAATGGGGCGTTGAAAACATTAATAATTATTGCAATACACTGATACAAAAGCCTTTAAGGCAGTTGATAAGTATGGATTGTCATATAGAAAGTCTTGAATATTGTAGCCCACACTTGTTTGGTGTGCGTTTGCCTCGCCATATAAATGTGGATAAACTGCATCAATCTTTTAGTGAAAATCGAGTGAAAGTATCCGTAAGAGGTAATTCTATACGAGTTGCTCCAAATGTTTATAATGATAGAAGTGATTTTGATAGATTATTGGAATGCTTCGAAGAGGCGGTTGAATAGAAGCTATCTAGTATAAATAATTTGGGAGTTCTGTGGTAGGATTTAGCTTTAATTTCAGTGAACGTTTTGTAATAATGACTGGAGTTCAATAAAAAGCAGCAATTCTCATTATGAAAATTCTATTGTCCCACATCTTTAGTGTGGAGATTAATGAAAATAAAGGATTTTCGGGTTTTAACCCAACATTACCTCTGTTTAGAGTTAAAAAGAAGCAAAAAGCCGTCGAAGTCGCCTTTGCTCATTGTTTTTTGGCTCTTTGACAATTTTTGCCAAAAGATTAAAATTTCAATCCAATGTGGTTTTAACCCATTGTTTACCAATCAATTAAGACAATGGATTAAAACCACATTGGACGAAAATGCAAAAATTGTCAAAAAACCTGTTTTCTTTACGGATTATAATTCACAGATAATATGTTTACTAAACTTTAAAAATTTAGTAAACATGAAACCCTTTTTTAGTTCACCCTCTTTTTTCGACCGCCTTCACTCGAAGCGACCAATGAAACTGAACGGCAAGATACCGAATGACCATAATTACAAACATTGCCACGAGCATATTATAAACGCTTCCTTTAAAAAAATGCTCTAAGCCTAAAAAGACAACCCCTCCTACCAAACAAGCTGATGCGTATATCTCTTTTCTGAAAATAAGTGGAATTTCATTGGACAAAACATCTCTTATCACACCGCCAAAAGTAGCCGAAACGGCTCCCATCAAGACTGCTATTGCAGGAGAAAGTCCTACTCCTAGCGTTTTTTGTAAGCCCAATATCGTAAATAAACCAATGCCAATGGTATCAAACAGAAACATACTCCGATGCCATTTGATAATATGTTTCTTAAAAAAATAAGAAATCGGAATAGCAGCTATCACTAGATAAAGGTAATTTAAGTCTTTCATCCAGCCTACGGGCGTTTCGCCTATCATTATGTCTCTCAACGTGCCGCCGCCTATTGCGGTGACTAAGCCTAGGATGGTAACGCCCAACAAGTCCAGTTTTTTATCAATACCTGCCAATGCGCCACTTATCGCAAATATTAATGTCCCTATCAGGTCGATGGTATAAATCCAATTCATATTTTTATAAATAATTCACCAATACTTTTTATAAATCCTATCTTTGTTAGATATGAAAACGCAACATTTATCCGCTAAAGAAAAGCTATTTTTAATAGAATGCATTCAAAATGGTGAGGAAATTCCAGTTGATTTTCAGTATAAACTTTTTCCTACGCTCCAAAAAGAATACGAACTTGTTTATGCTGGTAAAATGAAGGCCGAGGATATTCTATCGGATAAAGATGGCGTGTCGGCTGCCAATTTAAAAATAGATAAAGTATTCCATCTCAATGATAAACTTCCTACTGATAATTGGAAAAACATGGTTGTACTTGGGGACAATCTCCAGTTCCTAAAAACGATTTATAAAAATGAAGACCCGCTCATTAAAGACAAAGTAAAAGGCAAAATTAAACTCATCTACATTGACCCTCCGTTTGCAACCGAAGCTAATTTCAAAGGGAAAAAAGGGCAAAAGGCATATTCTGATAAGTCTAAAGATTCTGATTTTATAGAGTTTTTGAGGCGACGACTCGTTGTTGCTAGAGAGATTTTAGCCGAAGATGGAAATATACTGGTGCATACAGATTCTAAAAAGGGGCAATACATCAAGTTAGTTTTAGATGAAATTTTTGGTGAGAAAATGTTTCAAAACGAAATCATCTGGCATTACGAAAAATGGACGAGTCCTTCTATTTCTTCTTTTCAAAAAAACCACGATGTCATTTATTTTTACTCCAAAAGCGGTCAAAATCAATTTAACATTATCAAAGAAATCACAGAAAACCTTAAAGGAAAGTACGCCAAAGGCTACTTGATAGGAGGCGGACAGGGAAGTAAAGGTTTGGTGGTGTACGATGAAAAAAATCCGAAAGTACAGGAATTGATTCGTAGCGGAAAGTATGATGTGGTGTATGCCGAAGCAAAAGGAAAACCATTGAGCGATGTTTGGAAAATACCTTTTATTAACCCCGTAGCGAAAGAAAGAACGGGCTATCCAACCCAAAAACCAGAAAAATTGATGGCTCGCATCATCGAATCTTTAACGCAGCCAAAGGATTTAATTCTTGATTTTTTTGGGGGAAGCGGCACCACGGCAGCCGTTGCCGAGAAAATGAATCGACGATGGATGACTTGCGATATTGGCAAACTATCCGTTCATACTATTCAAAAAAGGATGCTATCTATTCAAAATACTAAAGATTTAAATCGTCCTTCAAAAAAACATAACCAACAAGCAAAGCCTTTTATCACGCTTAAAACGCATCCGTCTCCGTCAGCTCTTCTTTTGGATTTGCCCAAAGAAAGATATATTGATTTTGTGATGTCGCTTTTTAATATTGCGCCTAACATTTCTTCTATCAATGAAGTTGAAATAAATGGTACAACGCCTCACCAAAAGCCTGTACTGATTTGGAAATATTGGGAACACGAGAATAAAACCATCAACGAAGCATTTATTAAAAAATTACACCAATCTTTTAAAGGCTACGATGACAAGGTTTACATTATTGCGCCTAGCTACTGCGTGGAGTCTGGCAGCGATTATTACGAAATGGAAGGCGTTCGCTATTGTTTGTTAAAAGTGCCGTATCCAATTATTCTAAAATTACACGAAATAACATTTGAACAATTCCGAAATCCCACCAGCAAAACCAATCCAAAAGCCTTAGAAGAGGCGGTTAGCTTCTACTTTACCCATCAGCCGCAAGTTGTTTCTTCTTTTCAAAATGGAGAATTGCACCTTCATGATTTTAAGACTGCGCAACCCGACGCTGTGTCAAAAAAAGGTAGTCAGGGTTTTAAAACACTATCAATGATAATGATTGATAATGATTATAATAGTGAAAATTGGGCGATAGCAGAAGTCTATTTTGCAGAAAACTTACTTCCGAAAAATACCCCTAACGTTAGTATTTCATTAAAAAAATATGCCATCGTATTGGGATTATCTACATAGATATTTATGGAAATGAGTTTAGAGAAATACTGCATACCTAAGTATTTGGATTACTCTCTAATTCACATCCCAACTCACTCTATCTTGAAAAATATCAACCATAGGAACGTTCGGATTATTTACAATTTCAGCCTCAGCATAAGGCAATCTCACTGGAATTATAGTGCCGCTTGTTGGGTTGATATTAGGGAAATCCGTCCTTCTCATATCGTTATACACTTCTACTTGACCATACAATCCGAGATATTTTTGCATTAAAATATGTTCTAATGTAATATTTCCTGCGCCAGGGTCAATTTGATTTTGTTGAATATAATCGCTGTAAGCACTTTCTACCCCCAGCTCTTCAAACGACGCTCGTATTGCTTCCAAATACGCATTCCTAATTTGATTGGCATTTCCATTGGTTCGCAATAAACATTCAGCTTCTATAAATTTAATTTCTCGATAGGTTATCATTGCCTCACGTCGGTCAGCCGTAAAGTAAGGATGCGTTGTATAAAATGGATTATCCAATACGCTCAACCTTGCGGTATCATTCAATGTATTCATTCTTTGACGAACGACAGGGTCAAATTCCATGTCGCCTGTTCTGTCTCTAAAAAAGCGAAACATCGGAGCTTCGTTGCCCACAGTACCTGGAAAGCCCAACTCGAAATTATCGCTTTTGTCTGCAAAAGCATTTTGTACCGCCGCTATCGCCTTTGTGTAATTAGCCGCATCCACCATTCCCCAATGCAAAGCACTCCTTGCTTGAAGGGCATAAGCTGCCTTTTTCCATTTTTCTACATCCCCACTATATATCAAATCTCCTTCAATGCCAATCCCTCCATTTCCGCCTTCCAACAGCAAAATAGCCATTTCCAGCACTTCATTGATTTCATTGTAAATAGCCGCCGGACTATCAAATACAGGCGTAACATTCTCCATGCCTTGCAAGGCTTCCGTCCAAGGTATATCATTCCATATATCCGTAGCTTGCATCAGTTGGAAGGCAAGCAATGTATTGGCTGCGGCTTCGTAGTGATAAAAGTTATTTTCTACCGATTTTTCTTTGATGTATTGGAGTTCTGCTAAAATATTGGCGTAGTTGTTTTCCCACATCGTATTGAATGATGCCGGCAATAATCCATTGTAGTAATAATAAGAACCACAACGGTTGATTCCTTCCATTTGGCGAGTAAGCATATTGGTAAATCGGCACATTTCGCCACCATACCAATCCGCCATCTCTACCTGAGCCGCAGCCATCACTACTGCCACTTGTACTTCTGTTGGGCTATTTGGGTTTTTATTGACATCACCGAAGTAAGATTCGCACGAAAAAAAAGAGAGTGAGAAAAATAATACAATGTATCGTTTCATACTGTTGGCGTGTTTTGATGATTTTTTTGTTAAAAAAAACAAAATGGACTACCCTAAGCAGGATAGTCCATTTTTTAAAAAGATGTACGATAATTTTAGATTCTCTATCCCACCATACTTTTGTAGTAACAGGTATTAAAGCAGCATTGTTGTTAAACAAAATTTCGCTATCCGCATAAGGGAAACGAACAGGAACAGCTACACCGTCGTTAGGAGTCAATGCTGGCAAATCAGTACGTCTCCAGTCATTGTAAGGCTCCATAGTACCGAACAATGCAATGTTTTTCTGAACCATGATGTCATTCATCGTGATGTTTCCAACACCAGGGTCATTAGCTGTCAAGAAAGCAGCAGCATCTGCACCTAAACCAAAGTGTTCAAAAGCAGCCGTTACGCCAGCAGTCCAAGCAGCGTGAATAGCTGCGTCAGAACCTCCTGTTTGCATCAAACATTCAGCTTCCAAAAACTTCATCTCACGATAAGTAATCATTGGCTGATTGTAAGCAGCAACGAAGTAAGGGTGAGAGGTATTGTAAGTTAAATCTAATACTGACAAACGAGTATCTCCCATGCCACTCATGATACCACGGTAAGTTGGGTGAAACTCAATATCACCAGTACGACCGTCGTTGAAACGATACCACTGACCTTGTTGAGCACTTGTGTATTGCAAAGTCAATTCAGTGCTTGCGTCTGCAAATGCACTAGCCGCAGAAGTCAATGCTTTTGTATAGTTAGCACCATCTACTAGACCTAAGTGCAAGTATCCACGAGCTTTGATAGCGTGTGCTGCTTGAGTCCAAGCTGTAATATCACCACCATTGATAACGTCGTCACTACCTGGCACTTGCGGGCCTGCCGCTTGACCAAATTTAGCAATAGCTGCATCTAATAAAGAAAATGCTTCTGCATACAAAGACTCTTGAGAGTCGAATGTAGGAGAAGTATTGTCTAAGCCATTCAATGCTTGCGTGTAAGGTATATCGCCCCAAACGTCGGTAGCGTTCATCAAATGAAATGCAATCAAAACATTTGCAATACCTTCATAGTGATTAGAACCACTAGCCGCAGCTTTGTTTCTCAACAAAACAGCTTCATTGAAGATATTTGCATAAGTATTAATCCAAGCAGTGTTGAAGTTAGATGGCACATAGCCAGTGTAGTTATTAGCCGAAGACCACTGACGTGCTACACCTTCGCAGTGCTGCGTAAGGATAGAAGAGTAACGAGCAAAATCGCCACCATAAACATCTGCTACTTCAACAGCTACCGATGTTAGCATCACGTCCACAGACGCATCAATTGGGCTGTTAGGGTTTACATTCACATCGCCGAAATAGCTTTCGCATGATGTGAACCCTAAAGCTAGAGCTACTATCAATAAAGTATATATTTTACGAAACATTTTTTCCGAATTTAAAATTGATAGAAAGTTAAATTTATTATTTCTAACATTTGAGGCATTTCCTCTTTTTAAAAAGAGGAAATGTACTCAAACGAAGTAAATATTTTATATAACTTTCATTAATAAATCTTTAAACAAGAGAATTAATTGATTAGAAACGAACATTCAAGCCAACTGTAACTGATTTAGTAGAAGGCATGTTGAAGTAATCGAAACCTTGAGCGTTGCCGTTACCTTCCAAAGAAGTTTCAGGGTCAACACCTTCATAAGGAGTCTGGAACCACAAGTTACGACCTGTAACATTTAAGCTAGCAGATTGTACTTTTCCGTCCAAACCAATCCATTTAGGTTCTAAATCAACACCCAAAGAAACTAAACGAAGGCGGTACCAAGATGTTTCTTGTACAAATTGCTCATCAACAGAACCGAAACCACCAACAGAAGAAGTCCAGTAGTTTTGGTCACGAACGATAGCGATATCGTTTGTAGCACCATCCGATTGCTTCACACCTGTAAGAGCTGCAGGAGTTTCTACACGAGTTTGAGCAGTCAATTCAGACATACCGAAGAATGATAATGCCCAAGCAGTACCGTTCCACATTTCACCACCTTGTCTCCAGTCAAATAAGAATGAGAAGTTTACAGGGCCGAAGCTCATCGTGTTATTCCAACCTAAAGTAAAGTCAGGGTTTGGATTACCCAATACACGTAAGGTTGGGTCAGGAATTTGGAAGCCATGCTCTCCACTGTTATCGTCTCTGATTACAACATCACCACTAGGGATAGTCAAACCATCATCGGTAGCAGAACCTGAACCTGTGCGCAAGTAAGCACCTCCAAATAATTGTGCATAAGGCTGACCTGCTACTAAGAAAGTACCAGTACCTGTGAAACCACCAATTTGTAAACGCTCAAGACCTTCCGCCAAACTAATAACTGTTGTACGGTTACGGTCAAAGTTTACTGAAGTTGTCCAGTTGAATTTACTTGTGCTAACAGGAGTAGCAGACAAGATTAATTCAACACCGTTTGCTTCAATCTCACCAGAGTTCAAGAATGCAGAAGTTGCACCTGTTGTAGCTGGTAAAGATACGTTCAAGATTAAGTCAGTAGAACGACGAGTATAGTATGTAGCGTCTAAGTTCAATTTACCATTGAAGAAACGCAAGTCTAAACCTAATTCAATGGTTTGAGTACTTTCAGGTCTCAAGTTAGGGTTTCCTAACTGATTAGACTGAACGAAACCACTCTGGCCGTTGAAAGGGAAATTTAAGGCATCACCCCAACCGTCACCTGGTGTAGGATTGATAAACGGAGTAGAAGTTACGTAAGCGAATGGCGCACCACCACCTACTTGTGCGATAGATGCACGAATTTTACCAAATGAAAGAACGTCAGTATTAGCCATTAATTCAGAGAATACAAAACCTAAACTAGCAGACGGGTAAAAGAACCCAATATTACCAGCATTGAAAGGACTAGCAGGGTCAATCAAAGTAGATACCCAGTCATTACGACCTGTCACAGTTAAGTATAAGAAATTTTTATATCCCAAATCCACAGAACCATAGATACCTGCTGTCTTTCTTCTTGTAATATCTTGGTCTGCAGTTATAGCAGATGCGTTAGTGATATGTACGAAGTCTTGCAACGCCAATCCATCACCTTGCTTATAGTTATTTTCTGCAAAATAGCTATACATATTAGTACCTACTAAGTAGCTCAATGTAATATCATCTGTCAAGTTACCACTACCACTTGCATTCAAATAAGTATCTGAAATTTTAACGAAGTAATCGTCATGTACTACACGACCTGCAGAAGCAGTACGAGAACCAATCTCGAACTCTTGCTTACGAGTATCTGTATAGAAGTCAGTACCTGTTTTGAAGTTCAAGTTTAACCAAGGGCTAACAGCATAATTCAAACCAATGTTACCGAATACACGATCTACTTTTTCGTTACGAAGTGTATTGTTTACCGTCCAGTATGGGTTATCATATCCACCACCACCACGGTAGTTTCTTTGAGTACCATCTGGAAATTCGTAAGCCAATTTACTATTTACTGGGTCAGAAAAACCACCGCCATTATCAAATGTAGGAGGAGTACGCAACAAACCTAACAACAAACCAGAAGTATTTGAACCTTGCTGAACACGCTGATAATCAGAACGTGTATAGTTTGCATTAGCAGTCATGGACAAGTTGTCCGTGATTTTCAAAGAAGACCCCAAAGAGAAAGTATTACGGTCATAAGTATTGTTAGGTACAATACCTTCACTTGCGTGATTAGAGAATGAAGCACGGAAAGTAGCTACATCATTACCACCATCTACTGATAATGTATTGGTAGTGTTAGTACCTGTTTGGAAGAAATCTCCTACGTTATCGTAAGGAGTAACTTGCTTTCCAGAACCACCTACTACGATACGCCCGTTCGGGTCATATTTATAATCGGTAGCACCGTCATAGTTCAAAGTAGAGATTTCTGGTCCCCAAGAAGTAGAAGAACCTGTTTCAGGAGCTTCGTAAACACCGCTCCATCCTTGAGCATACTTGTTTTGCAAAGCTGGCATTTGAGTAATGTTCTCAAAACCGAAGTTGGTAGAGAAACTTACATTCAAGCCTTTACCTGCTTTACCTCTTTTTGTAGTAATAATAACAACACCTTGTGCACCGTCCAAACCGTAAAGAGCAGTTGCCGCAGCACCTTTCAATACGTTGATACTTGCTATATCAGCTGGGTTGATGTCCATTGCACGGTTACCAACAGCAGTACCAGCAGTTGCTGCTTCTGAGTTGAAAGAAGAGTTGTCAATACGAACACCATCTACGATGAATAATGGTTGGTTTTCACCAATCAAAGATGTTTGTCCACGAATAACGATACGAGAACCGCCACCCACAGTACCCGAAGAACGGATAACGTTTACACCTGCTGCTTGCCCACGAAGTGCATCTACAACGTTTGGTGTGGTTGCTTTTTGAATTTGTTCTCCATCTACTTGTTGTACGGCATAACCTACTGCCTTTTCATCACGCTGAACGCCTAATGCTGTGACCACGATGTTTTCCAAAGTGACACCTTCTGCCAACTTTACATATATTGTATTAGATGCACCTACAGTAATACGCTGTGTAGTATAACCAGTATAACTGAATACTAAAACTTTAGAACCTTCTGGCATAGTAATGGAATACTTGCCAACACCATCGGTAACTGTACCTACGGCGGTTCCTTCTACGAGTACGCTAGCACTGACTAGGCCTTCGCCCGTTTCAGCATCAGTTATCACACCCGTAATAGTTCTTTGTGCCATTGCGAATTGACACATCATAAGAACCATTGCAAAAACTAGTGAAAGTCGTTTCATAATCAAACTTTTGTTAAATAAATATTTACTTAATGAAGTGCTAAATTAACATAATTAGCTTTTTTTTAACCTTTAATTAACCAGCTTATTTAAACACCAAACAATATTTGGTGTAACACCTTTTTACGCAAAATATAATATTATGAGTAATTCTTATGATAGCTCACCTAACATCATACTGATAGCGAAGATAAAACACATTTTAATTTTTAATCATAAGATAAAATAGCCAAATATACTCTGTCACAAAAAACAATAATTAAATATAGCCTAAAGCGTTTTGAAAAAAAACTTACTAACTAGATGTCTTGTTAGCACAAATACACGCTTTAAAAAGAGGTTAAATTTTAAAAATGTACTCTTATCTTTATGTATATTTTTTATGGCAATATGTTTGTTTGATGCGAGAATCAATAAAAACAAGTCTTTTATAATATGTAAGTCTTTTATAATCTACATGATAGCTTTTTTATTTTCCAAACTGTAAAATGGACACTTTGAATTGCTGGTTGATGCTTTTTTTACAAAAAAATATAAAACAAAGACGTGTTTTGAACAAAATATTTAAATCTATCATTCAAAATATAATTTGCTCTCATTTTTAAAAAAATATAACTTATTGATTATCAACAGTATTTAGATTTCTCAAAATTGCTTTTATTTTAATAAAAAAATTAAAACACGTCACTCGTAAGCAATTTTGCTATAAAACAATATGCTATCACACCAAAATTTAAAACTTTATCATCTCTAATATCAGATACAATAAATAGAAAGAGGTCTAATAAAATGTTGAGTAGTTCTTATATTAAGGTAGCTATTCAAAAAAAACCTATTAATAATGAAATTATTTCAAGTTTTGCTTTGCTTGCTGATAGTACAACCGCTATTTTCACAAGTTCAAGAACAGAAATTAAACACGGGCATTGATGAAGTAAAAGTTTACTTACAAGGTGCTGAGATTATTCGTAATAAAACGCTTAACTTACCTAAGGGCAAACACCGATTGATTTTTACGGGACTGTCGCCTCTGATTGACGCTCGAAGCATTCAGGTAAATGCGTCAAACAACACTTCGATACTTTCGATTACGAGTAAGACCAATTTTTCGCATCCTCGAAAATCGAGTGGGCGAGCGAGAATCATGCAAGATTCTATTAAGTTGCTTCAAGAGCAGCGTCAAGATTTATATGATTTGAAAAGAGCTTTTCAGAAAGAGGAGGAGATTTTGCAAAAAAATCAGGACTTGAAAGGGCAAGAAAAGGGCTTGACTACGGATGAATTGATAAGGGTAGCTAATTTTTATAGAGAGCGTTATAGAGAAATTTTTAAGGAGAAAACAAAAATTGACCGAACGGTAGCTATTATCAATCAAGAGATGAGTCAAATCAATGGGCAGCTTTCTCAAATCAATGCTGGCAATCAGCCTACTTCTGAGGTTTATTTGGAACTGAATATCAAGTCGCCTACTTCTACCAAAATCAAATTGAGATACGTGGTCAGCAATGCAGGCTGGTCACCGGTGTATGACCTTCGAGCGGGCGAACTCAATGGGTACTATCAAGTTGAAGTATCGGGCGATGGCGTATAATAATACCAGTATTGATTGGGAGGATGTGAAAATTACACTTTCTACGGCTGACCCTTATCAGAGTGCTTCTAAGCCGTTATTGTCTCCGTGGATGTTGTCGCAACACAATTTTGCGATGAATAATTCTAACTTTCAGCAAGGGCAAGGTCGCCTCAACTCGCAAGTACAAGTGATGGATAACTCATTCAATGACAATGAATTAGCTGGTGATGCGAGTATTCCGTTGCCTTCTGCGCCAGGTGGTGGTGTTGTAAGATTTGAGCAAATAGAGGTCAGCGAATTGAGTAATGATTTTGTGATAGCTGAACCTTATAGCATTCCCGCTGACCATAAGCCGTACTCTATTGATATTATTACTCATGATTTGGATGCTACTTTCAAGCATTATGTAGTGCCTAAGTTGGACAAAGATGCTTTCCTATTGGCTCAAATTACGGGTTGGGAGGATTTGGATTTGATTGATGGCCCGATGAATGTTTATCATGGAGATAGCTATATTGGTGAAGCTAATTTAAGTACTCGAACGCTTCGTGATACTTTGGATTTGTCTTTGGGGCGTGATAAAAACGTGATTGTGACTAGAGTGAAGCAGAAAGAATTGAGCAAAAAACAACTCTTTGGCTCGGATAGGAAAGTGACTTTGGCTTACAAAATCAATATTAAAAATAACCACAATAAGCCAATTGACATTGAAGTGCAAGACCAAATTCCTATTTCTAATGATAAAGATATTACGGTAACGCTGACGGACAAGGATAACGCAGAATATACCAAGCCTACGGGCAAATTGATTTGGAAATTCAATAATATTCCGAGTGGAGAGAAGCGAGTGATTGATTTTAGTTTTACTATCAAACACCCAAAATCGAAGCCTATTCAGTATGAGAAAAAGCGCAACCGTGTAGTACCAAGGTATAAATAATACTTTCAGAATAGTAGAAAAAAAAAGAAAAGTCCAGCTTCTTGCGAGGCTGGACTAACTTAAAATCTAAACATATACCCGTAAACAAAGTGCAAAAAATGTTAATAATAGTTAGTGTTACTTAATCAAAAATATAATCAAAACTTGAATAGTGTTTTATTTAAATCTTTCCTCCCAGTTAAATTTCATCCATTCGTTATATTCCTTCACCGTTTTTCCAATTGTCCTAAATCCGTAGCCTCTCTTTCCTATTTTGGCTTGCAAATCAGGATATTCTACCATCATTTCTTTCAGTATTGCCTTATAATTCTTTTTTGTAATACTGATTAGTGGCATTTTTTTATCTTTTTGAACATAAATGATATGCACGTAAGGTTGGTTGCGATTGTTGTTTTTTTCAATAAAATGATTATAAATATTAATAGTGCCGCCTACTTCTCGCTCCAGTAATACTTCTTTGGGCCAAAAGGTATTGGCGAACGTGTTACTTTTTGGCGCACATAAATAACCTCTGTGGATTCATACTTCTTTTCTTTCCTGTTCCATTTTTCTACCCAAAAGCCGTAAGCCTTTACTTCTCTCGCCTTGTATGTTTTTTTCTCTCTTGCTTTTGAAATAAATTTTACCTTTACTTCATTCAGCGAAGGGCTTATCATTTGTATTTTCCCTACTTCTTTTTTGTAATCATTTCTAATCAGATAACCATTATAAACTTTAGAAGCAAAACTTGGTGCTGCCCAAAACAGCACCAATAGGAATAAAATAATCCCCTTTGTTTGTGTAAGTGTAGTTGTTGTTTTCATATTTTGTTCTTTCTTGTATTGTATAAATGTTTTTTCTTATACCTCAAAGAACAAAAAATATACGATTTAAAAATATACATACATTAGCATCTATTGTGACAATCAATATAGTATAAATCTAAATCTAAAAACCTAAAAATCAGCTACTTAAAAATCTACAAGTGACAATTATTTATATGTTAAAATAATATATGTTTTTAATAAAAATTATTTTTGCCCGAAACTTTTAAGGCTTTTTTAAAGGGATTGCCCATTTCAGTGTCATTTCCAGCATTATTCTATAGCTTTCCATATTTTGGGAAAAATAACCCACCTCCCATTTACCTTCGTTAAGCCATCATAAGATGTCCCCGATGGATAGTTTTTAATTTTGAATTTAAACCTATGAAAGGTCAATTCATCATTTAGAAAAGGAATCACACGGATAAAATCCGAAGGAAATTCGATAGCATCGGCATCGCCTGTCTTAAAGCCCGACACAGAAACCGACCACACCTCTAGCTCTTTATCTTCTGCACGTAGCCGAATGCTAAATTGCTCTTTTTCAAAAAGTTGCTCGATATATTTTCCTACTTTACGCTGAATAGCCGTATCAATAAAAACAGCCTCAATATCAGCCTTTTGAGGCTTTAGTGCTTTTGATAACTGCATTCGTGTATTTGCCGAAGCACCTAAAAAAGTTTTGAGAAAAGCATACGCTTCCGCATTTACTTCATTTTTGGGTAGGTTGGCTTTAGGCTCTGAGTCGTCAGAACTTCCACATTGCCACAGCAAACTACTTATCAATATCAGTCCGAATAATGTTATATGTTTCATAGTTGTGATTTTATAAAAATATTCAAAAAAAGAAAAACTGCATTTTAAAATATTCTACCCGACTTAAAATCAAGACAATTGACGACTTCTTGCTGTTGCAATATTCTATCTTGGTTATTACATCTAAACTTTCCAACATTTATAATTACTTTTGCGTGAAATTTTAAAATACGTCTAATTTTGCAACTTACTATTGATATAGGGAACAGTAGCGCAAAGCTCGTGGTTTTTGAAGCAGATACCATCCGCCAAAGATTACAAATGCCTACGCTACAATTGGATAATTTGCAACGCTTGTTTAGAGAGTATGACATTCAAGCAGCCATACTATCTTCTGTGAGCGAAGACTATCCAACTATTCAGCATTGGTTGAACGAAAATACTTTTTTTATTGAACTCAACCACCTTACGCCGCTGCCTATTCAAAATTTGTACGAAACACCCAAAACGTTGGGCAAAGACAGAATAGCCGCAGCAGTAGGCGCAAACGCCTTGTATCCGTTCACGCAATTGTTTGGTGGTAGATGCTCAACGCCTGTATCACTTACTGAATTTATTGACGCAAGCAAACTATCGAGGGGTAGTATTTCGCCAGGTATTGATATGCGCATGAAGGCAATGCACGACTACACCGCTCGTTTACCTTTGATACAAAAGCAGCGTTTGGACAGTTTCGTGGGTTCTAATACCGAAACAGCTATGCGGACAGGTGCGCAATATGGCGCAACGCTCGAATTAGAAGGTTTTTTGAAAAGATACGAACAGTTGTACGGCAGCGTGCAACTTATGATGACGGGTGGAGATGCTGAAATAATAGCAGAATCGCTCCAAGTAAATACATTTATTATTAACAAAGACTTGGTCTTAATTGGCTTGAACAAAATATTAGAATATAATGCCAACTTATTGGAAAAGTAAAATTAATCATTTATTAGTCACGGCTTGTTTAGTGGCTTCCTCGCTAATGGTATTCGCTCATTCTCCTACTGACAATTCGCCATATTCCAGATATGGATTAGGCGATTTAGTGACTACCGATTTTGGTGCATTAAATGGGATGGGAGGCATTTCTTCCTGCTTATTTTAGCAATTCCAGCATCAATATTAGCAACCCTTCATCTTTGGGTTTTTTGAAAACAGCAACTTTGAAGTAGGCTTATGCAGTGACTTATCGTGGCTCAAAACCAACGAGACTTCCGCTTTTGCAGCAGATGGCAATTTGTCTCACATGGTTTTAGGTTTTCCTTTAAAAAACCCTATTAATCAAGTAACGGCACTCAAAAAATCAAACTTCAATTGGGGCGCAGCTATTCTGGATTATTGCCTTATAGCAGAGTGAATTACGAAATTCAGACCGAAAGCGTAGTGCCGGATGTGGATACCGTAATTTTTAATTATCAAGGCAATGGCGGTTTATACCAGCTATTTTTGTCTAATGGCGTGAGTTATAAAAATACCTCGGTAGGACTCACTACCGGTTATTGTTCGGAATATGAAACAGGCGGGTATAAACCGCCATTACTGATAATAAAATTTACGGTAGCGCACATCTGTACTGCTCGTCTGAATTTCGGCAATTCCACTCTGCTATAAACTTAATCCAATATGCACTTGTTGAAAGTTTGATTTTGAGTGTAAATTACTGATTAATAGGGTTTTTTAGGGAAAACCTAAAACCATGTGTGAAGACCGTCACTGGAAGTCTCGCAACCGGTAAATCGCTGTATAAGCCTAAAAGCCCTTCAAAACCCAAGATGCAGGAGTTGCTAATATTGATGCTGGAATTGCTAAAATGGCGGAAAATTGCCTCCCATCCGGCACCAAAATAAATCGCCCTAATCCGGCGGAGTATAAACGTATCGGTAGGAGACGAGCGAATACCGGTAGCGAGAAGCCGACAAGCCGTGACTAATAGGTAATTTTGCACCAATAAGTTGGCATTATATTCTAATATTTTGTTCAAGCAATTAAAGACAAGTCTTTGTTAATAATAAATAATATTACTTGTATTCTGCTATTATTTCAGCATCTCCGCCCGTCATCTAAGTACACGCTGCCATACAACTGTTCGTATCTTTTTTCAAAAAACCTTCTGAAGCGTTGCGCCACTATTATAATATTTCGGTATTGCAACGCTGCTTTTGTATCAAGTAGAGCCGAGCCGGTCAGTAATTTCATGCGGCGAAATGCCGCTGCTGCGTCACGTAAAATTCGTATGCAGATGTAGAAAAATCTACTACATAGACAGTTGGTGTACGGATACAAGGCGTTTGCACCTACTGCTGCGGCTATTCGTCTTTGCCAGCGTTTTGGGTGTTTCTGGAATTTTTGAATAGGCAACTGGAATGATTTGAGTTCAATAAAAAAAGTATTTTGTAAGCGTTGCAAATTATCAATTGTAGCGTAGGCATTTGTGTGCTGGCGGATATTGTCTACTCCAAAAAACCACAGTACGCTACTATTCCTATATCAATAGTAAGTTGCAAAAAAATTAAACATATTTTAAAAATTTCACGCAAAAATAATTATAAATGTTGGAAGACTGAATGTAACCAAGATAGAATTGCAACAGCAAGGGGTCGTCAAATTATTGATTTAAGTCCGTGCAAAATGCAGTTTTCATTTTTGAATATTTTTATAAAATCACAACTATGAAAACATATAACATTATTCGGACTGATATTGATAAGTAGTTTGCTGTGGCAATGTGGGACCCGACTCGAAACCCCAAAACCAACTTACCAAATCTGCTGAAAACCAAAACTTTTTTGGAGGTATGCTCGACAAATACACGAATGCGGCAAAAACACTAAAGCCTCAAAGGCTGATAATGAGGCTGTTATTGATACGGCTATTCAGCGTATATCGACAACTTTTGAAAAATTTGGTGGCACCAGAAGATAAAAAACTAGAATTGGTCATTTCAATGTCGAGTTTTTATCCGTGTATTCCTTTCTGATGATAATTTGACCTTTTCATAGTTTAAATTCAAATTAAAACATATCCATCTTATTGTGCTTATTTTTTCCAAAATATGGAAAACTATAGAATATGCTGAAATGACACTGAAATAGGCAATCAAAAAAAGCCTTAAAGTTTCGAACAAAAAATAATTTTTATTAAAAACATATATTAACATATAAATAATTGTCACTTACAACCAGATTTTTAAGTAGCTAGGTTTTTTAGACTAGATTATACTATTGATTGTCACAATATGCTTTAATGTATATTATATTTTTTAAATCGTATATTTTTGTTCTTTGAGGTATAAGAAAAAAACATTTATACAATACAGAAAAGAACAAAATATGAAAACAACAATTGCACTTACCCATTTTATTCCTATTGGTGCTGTTTTAGGTATCTACCAAGTTTTGAAACTCTAAAGTTTATAATGGTTATCGATTAGAAAATGATAACAAAAAGTAGAATACAAATATTCATCATGGAAAATAATAAGGTAGAGCAAGAAGAAAAATGTACAAACGAGAAAATGGGCTTGCATTTTGAAATTAGACAGAAAATATGAATCCACAGAGGTTATTTATGTGCGCCAAAAATGACACGGAATTCATACCTTTTTGAAGCAAGAAACTGCGAGGAGAGCAAACGTACATATTAATATTTATAATCATTTTTATTGAAAAAACTTGCCGAGCTTGCCGTATTTACATGTTCAAGATGCACTAATCGAAGAAAATTAAAACGATACTGAAATGATGGTAGGAAATCTGATTTACTGAAACCAAAATAGGAAGAGAGGCTGGTGGGACTGAAAAACGGTGAGAATACTGTGAATGGATGAGAGTAGCAAGTAAAACACTATTCAAAGTTTTGATTATATTTTTGATTAAGTAACACTAACTATTAACATTTTGCACTTTTGTTGCAGTTATATGTTTGGATTTTAAGTTAGTCAATACTTCAAGCTGGACTTTTTTTTTTCTACTATTCTGAAAGTATTTATACCTTGGTACTACACGGTTATCATACTGTAGGCTTCGATTTTTAGTGTTTTGATGAAAAAACCCAAAATCAATCATAAAACTTCTCCACTCGGTATATTGAATTTCCAAATCAATTTGCTGCAAACTATTACCGTTATCACTTGTCCGTCAGCATTACCGTAATATCTTTATCATTAGAAATAGGAATTTATTTGCGCTTCAATGTCAATTGGCTTATTGTGGTTATTTTAATATTATTTGTAAGCGAAATCACTTTCCTATCGAACCAAAATTGTTTTTGCTCAATTCTTTCTGCTTCACTCAGTCTGTCACGTTTTTCACGCCTGCATAAATCAAAGTCACGAAGCGATTCGAGCTCTTAAATTAGCTTCACTAATAGCTATCTCCATGATAAACATTCATCGAATTGCATCAATCAAATCCAAATTTCCAACCGCTAATTTGAAGCCAATAAACATCTTTGTCCAACTTAGGCTTTATGAAGCTCTTGAAAGTAACATCCAAATCATGGTAATAATATCAATAGAGTACGGCTTATGGTCAGCGAGATGCTATAGGTGTATCACAAAATCGTACTCCACGTTCGCTGACCTCTATTTGCTCAAATCTTACAACACCTTTTTGTAGAAGACAACGAGAATCGCATCGCAACTGAATTCATTGTCATTGAATGAAGTCCGCCTTTACAGTAATGAAAGTTCATCACCAATATTTGTACAACATCCACAGAGATATGGCAACTTAAACTTTGCCGTGGGGGTCAGCCGTAAGTGTAATTTTCACATCTCCAAATCAATACTGTATTATGCACCATCATGACTCTCAACTTTGATAAACGTGGTGCACCCGTAATTTTCCTCGACCAGCCACCACTGACCACGTGAAATCTCAATTTGATTTGGTAGAAATGTAGATATTCAGTTCCAAAATGCTGATATAGCCAACATTGTTGAATAAATCTCTTGATTACCGTTCGGTCAATTTCCTTAAAGGTACTCAACGCTCTCTATAAAAGCTACCCTTGTCGGAAATGCTCGTCCGTATAAATCTTGACGCTGCTGCTGAAGCAACTGTAGGATCTTGCATGATTGTCGGCACCCACTCGATTTCAGCGGGATTCTGCGAAATTGGTGCCCACTGCGAAAGTATCGAGAAGTGTTGTTTGACGCATTTACCTGAATGCTCGAAAAGTGTCAGGAATTTTAGGTAAGTTAAGCGTTTTATTACAGATAATCTCAGCACCTTATGCTTTTACTTCATCAATGCCCGTTTAATTTCTGAAACTTGTGAAAAACGATTTGTACCCATCAGCAAGTAAAGCAAAACTTGAAATAATTTCATTATTAATAGGTTTTTTTTTGAATAGCTACCTTAATATAAAGCTCAACATTTTATTAGGCCTCTTTCCCATTTATTGTATCTATTGTTAAGAGATGATACTAAATTTTTTGGTGTGATAGCATATTAGCAAAATTTTGGTGACATTTTTTATTAAAATAAAAGCAATTTTTGAAATCAAATACTGTTGATATCAATAAGTTATATTTTTAAAAATGAGCTTAAATTATATTTTGAATGATAGATTTAAATATTTTGTTCAAGCTGCGTCTTTTGTTTTATATTTTTGTAGATCAACCAGCAATTCAAAGTGTCCATTTTTACAGTTTGGAAAATTATCATGTATGGGGCCACTATTATAAAAGACTTGTTTTTATTGATTCTCGCATCAAAAAATTAAACATATTTGCCATAAAAAATATACATAAGATAAGAGTACATTTTTAAAATTTAACCTCTTTTTAAAGCGTGTATTTGTGCTAACAGAACATCTGAAACAAGTTTTTTTTCAAAACGCTTTAGTATATTTAATTATTGTTTTTTTTTGTATTTTATCTTAGCGATTAAAAATTAAAAAATGTGTTTTATCTTCGCTATCAATATGATGTTAGGTGAGCGCTCATAGAGTACTCATAATATTATATTTTGCGTAAAAAGGTGTTACACCAAGTATTGTTTGATGTTTAAATATAAGCTGGTTAATTAAAGGTTAAAAAAAAAGCTAATTATGGTAATTTAACACTTCATTAAGTAAATATTTATTTAACAAAAGTTTGATTATAACGACTTTCACCTTTTGCAATGAACCTTTTATGATGTGTCAATTCGCAATGGCAAAAATTTATTACGAATTGTGACTGATGTAAGGCGAAGGCAAGCGAT
>CALOED010000269.1:0-2257 GCA_942492005.1 uncultured Saprospiraceae bacterium | reverse complement strand
CCAATAATGTTCAAATCATTGAGTTACTCGTACAACAATACCCTAACCTTACAACACTGTGTAACATCAGTAAAAGTTTAATAAAATTGATATGGTCGTTTCAATTTATCAATACTCAGGTGGGCGAAAAACAGCCTTGTAAAATCCAAAAGGGATAAGGATTTTATGAAAGCTCAGAATGGTTTTTTGTTCAATAAAAATACCGCGAATTGTCATTTGGAGGAGTTGTACAGGGTATAAGTTTATGGATTGATTTTGGGACGAAATAAATTTGTTATCTCCGTGTTCTTGAGATGTAATTATTTTTTTTTCTTCAAATAACAAGATCCACCGCATAAACTTTCAGGATTATTTCCGATTAATACATAAAGCATTAGCAATGTAATCTTGGTTGATTTTTGAAGGACAAATAAATCGTTACCTCTTGCAATGCAATCGAAAAAATTAAAAAACGTAGTATGGCAACGACCATTCCTTTCATGGGGGTAAAGGAACATCAATTCGATGTAAATTTTAGTGACTTTTATCAGTGAAAAAGGAGAGAAAAAGCAAGGCTTAGTGACGAGAACTAAATAACTTATTTAATTCTCGTCACTTATTTTTCCTTTATCCCAATTTCACCAAATCTCTCAACTCCGAATTAGAAAAATCTCCAATCCATTTCTCGCCCGTCGAAACCGTCAAATCCGCCAATTCCTTTTTTGGACAATAATAATTTATTGATTTTTTCCTCAAAAGTGCCTTGCGTAATGAAGCGATGAACCATGACATTTCGAGTTTGTCCAATTCGATAGGCACGGTCAGTGGCTTGTGCTTCGACCGCAGGATTCCACCACAAATCATAATGAATGACATTCGAGGCAGCCGTCAAATTTAGACCCGTTCCACCAGCTTTGAGCGATAAAATAAGAATGCGTGTCGAGCGATTATTTTGGAAATCTTCAACCATTTCGTCGCGACCTTTTCGAGAAACACCGCCATGTAAAAATGGAACTTCCAATCCAAATTCGGCTTCGAGCATTCTGACGAGCATTTTGCCCATTTCTTGATATTGGGTAAAAATCAACGCCTTTTCGTCGCCATCTAAAATGGACTTCAAAAGTTGAAAAAGCAAAACCGTTTTGCCCGATAGAGTAGGGGAGTCGTCGCCTTTTTTGAGGAAATGTTTGGGGTGATTACAGATTTGTTTGAGGGCGGTAATGAGTTTCAAAACCTGACCTTTTCGCGAAATGCCGTCCAAGTCTTCGATGCTTTTCATGGTAGTGTCAATCACATTTTGATAAATGGCGGCTTGGGCGGAAGTGAGTTCGCAATATTGGTCTTTTTCGATTTTATCGGGCAGGTCTTTGATAATGGATTTGTCGGTTTTGAGGCGGCGCAAAATGAAGGGTTCGGTGACTTTTCGGAAATGTTTTAATTGTCCCTGGTCGCGGTCAATTTCAATCGGTTTGGCGTATTTTTCTTTGAATTTATTAAGATTACCCAGGTAGTTTTTATTGGAGAAATCAAAAATACTCCAATATTCGGTTAGGCGATTTTCCACGGGCGTTCCCGACATCGCAATTTTGACGGGAGCTTTGATTTTTTTGACAGCTTTCGTCTGTGCGGTCGCAGGATTTTTGATGTTTTGTGCTTCATCAATAATGACCGTTAGCCATTTGTGTTTATTCAATTTGGTGGCATCAGAACGCACCACGCCGTAGGTCGTAATTAACAAATCTGCCTCATTCAATGAATCTAAATTTCGATTAGAACCATGATAAATCGCAGGGACTAAATCGGGCGCGAATTTGTTAATTTCCTTTTGCCAATTGGTCAATAAAGTTGTCGGCATAATGATGAGCGCTTTCTTTTGCGAGTTCGCCTTCTTCTTTTAATTTCAATAAAATCGTAATGATTTGAATGGTTTTTCCCAAACCCATATCGTCGGCAATGAGGCTTCCAAAGCCCAATTTTGAATTTTTATACAACCACTCAAAACCACTTTTTTGATAAGGTCGAAGCGTTGCTTTTAGTCCTTTTGGTAAAGCAACTTCATTTGATTTTCGGAAAGAATCCATCAAATCTTGCGTATTCTTATCGAGTGTCACTTTCGCGCCCTGTAAGTTTCGGTGAGTGCAATTTGAAGTAAATCTTGCGCCGTGAGTTCGGGCGGATTTTCGAGTTTGTCGATGAGTTTTGCAATTTCATTTTCATCAAAATAAACGTATTGGTCATTCATTTTGACAATGCCTGAAAACTGTTTGAGCATCTTCAA
>CALOED010000268.1:0-12456 GCA_942492005.1 uncultured Saprospiraceae bacterium | reverse complement strand
ATTTAGTTTATCAAGACCTTTACGCTGGATTGCCTGATTTGTGTAACCTTTACTTAATGATATGTCATATTTTAACTTTTTAATTAAATTATTAAGATAATTTAAAGCAGCTGATTTGGTTTTGAATGTAGTAGGCACTGACATAAAGCGAAGACCATCAATACCAGGAGTTTCAGAACCATTTGAAATAAAAACTAATTCTACTGCCCAAACCTTGATTATTAGAGAGTCCATTGTCAGCTCAGTTTCTCTTAGAATCTCAAGCCAACTTTTCACTATTATTTTTCATCTTAGTTCTGTCTACAAGTGGTTTGGGACGTTTTTGAATTTCTTTTTCATAATCTTCCGCTAAGATCTTAATATTGTTTGAAATAGTTATAGAAAATGTTTTAATAAATTTTGTAGCACTCATGATGCTCATTAAATAGTTTGATAGTTCAATGTAATCTTTAACCTTTTTATGTAATTTAGGATCTTCTAAAGGCCAAACATTATTCTTTAAGTTTTTTAATAATAAAGGAGTTATTTCTTGTTCCAGCTCTCGCTTACGTTCGATAAATAAATTTAAACTGTTTGAACTTGAAGGTCTTCGAGCAAGTTTGTTGTGAGAATAAAATTTTAAACAAAAAGAAGGGGGCTTTCTTGTTATTAACAAAATCGAACTCAAAAAGTAATTTTGAGTTGTGCCTTCTCCTTATATCCTGTCTACTTCTACTATTAATAAAAAACATACTAAATTATAAAAGAAAAATTAAAGGAAAGCAGCAAAGTTTTTTTCCGTAAGTCGCGTTGTTCATACCTTCGATCCTATAAAATTCAATGAAATCTTGCATATACCATCCTTTCAGACCCCGCTCGTCCTTTGGTGCAAGATTTTTAAAAGAAAAAATTAATTTTCATACGGCGGCACTCTTTTTTCAAAAATACGAACAGCTCAAAGGCTCAAGATACACGAATAAGCGCAAAGAAGTCGACCTAGAGAAGCAGCATGATAAGAGTGCGAAACAGCGCAGACAGAATTACGAATTTGCATTAGAAGCCATCAAAAACCCATTATCTGACCAACCTACTAACATTGGAGGCAAAATAAATTCTGCCAAAGACGATTATTTGCCGAGCATGGCAGGCAATGGAAATATTATGATTTTCACTTCCGAACTCACTTACTCCCCTGTAGATATGCCTACGGGCGAAAATATTTTTATTGCCAAAAAAGAAGGCACAGATTGGCTCGACCCCGTTGGGATTAGTTCGCTTATTAATTCGCCCGTGAATGAAGGCATGGCAAAACTCGCTGCCGATGAACGGTATATGTATTTTGCGGCTTGTCAGCGAGAAGACTCAAAGGGCGGTTGTGATATTTATAAAGCGAGATTGAATAATTATGTAGTGACGGATGTGAATCCGTTGGAAGGCGAAATCAATTCTGATAATTGGGATTCGCAACCTGCCATTACCTGCGACGGCCAAACGCTATATTTCAGTAGTAGCCGAGAAGGTGGCTATGGCGGTGCGGATATTTGGGTGAGCTATTTGCGCCCCGACGGTAGCTGGAGCGAGGCTTTGAATTTGGGGTCTGAAATTAATACCGAAGGCGACGAAGAAGCACCATTTATTGCCGCTGACGGCAATACGCTCTATTTTGCTTCTACGGGATTGCCGGGGATGGGCGACGGCGATTTATTTATATCACGACGCAAAAAAGAAGGCGACAAATACTTATGGAGCAAGCCCATGAACTTGGGCTATCCTATCAATTCTACTTTTCAGGAAGTGGGTATTTTTCTAAAACCTGACGGCTACACGGCTTATTTTGCTTCGGAAAGGCTAAATGGTTTTGGTGGTTTGGATATTTATGAGGTAGAATTAGGCAGAGATTATCAGCCTAAAAACATGGTACTGCTCGAAGGGCAAGTCACGGATAATTTGACGGGCGAGCCGCTAGAAGTAGAAGTAGAAATACTCCGAGATGATGAGAAATGGATATTGAAAACGGATGAAGATGGGCGATATTTTTTATGTTTAACCTCCCGTCAGGCGTATGCTTTTACGGTAACAGCAGCTAATTATCAGTATTTTCTAAAAACTGCCTTTCTGCCTGAGCAAGACAATAGTATTCCATTTGTGTTTAATATTTCGCTGATACCCAATGAGATACCTCGAAGAGATGAACTAGATGAGTTAGTTTCTGAAATTCATAGAAATTTTTATTTCGATTTTGATGATTTCTCGTTGAATGACAAAACTCGCCGACAACTCGACAAACTAATTCTTCAACTCAAAAAAGAGAAAGAATGGGAAGTAGAAGTAATAGGCTATGCGGATAACGTTGGTTCGACAGCTTACAATCAATTACTTTCCGAAAAGCGGGCGCAATCCATCGTCGCTTATCTCAAGGATGAAGGCATTACGGTAAATAAGGTCAGGCTAGAAGGTAGAGGCTCGGTAGGTGAAGGCAGCCTAACAACGCCTAAAGGCAGCGAAAAAGACCGAAGAGTGGAAGTGATTTTGAGAAAAGAATAAATAGGTAGTGGCATTCCATAGCAAAAAAAAATCCTGCGCTGCTTAATGTAGCACAGGATTTTTTTGTTGTTATTAGCCATTATTGTCCTTTAAAACTTAATTTTTCCGAATTTATATCTCTTACCCCGTTCTCCGAATATAATCATTTCATCTTTTGATGTTTGGCGGCAAAGGAGCGGACGAGTCAAAATTCCTTCTTCCCTGTTATTAAACAGTTCTTTAATATCTACTTCTCCCCTAGTATTAACGCTTGCGTGCATCACAGGCGCACGTCTGGAAATACGCTCATTGAATATAAAATGGATTTTTCCTTTCACAATAGCATGAGAATAGGACGAAAAAGCAGTTGTGGAAGAAGATTGATTTTTAGGAATATTGGTAGCCCATGCGATGCTTGCATCAGGATTGATATTAATCACAATTATGTCTTCGTGATGATAAGTATAAGTTGTATTCGCTGTTCGGTTTAGCCCTACACCTGTATAATAAGTACTTGTCACCACATAGTATTGCTCACCAATAAGCACTGCGCCTCCGTCCGAACGCAAAATAATTTCATCCAAATAATAACGATAAAGTTCTTTGCCTTTTCTTGCTCGTCGTTTGCTCATTAGTTTAGACAAAAATTGTTTGTCAAAAGGTTTATTTCCTTTCGAGACGATTTGTTCTGTGGCTATATCTATGGTAAAGAAAAACGAACCTTTGATGCTTCTCGTGCTGCGTTCAGAATAAAAACCTGCGCAGGTCAGTTCGCTTTTAGAATTAACTTTGAAAGTAATTTCGTTGATAAATAGCCCATCAAGCGTCAAGTTATATTCTTTGAGTGTTTCGCCATTATCGCTATACGCCAACACTTTATAAAAATAATTAGCTTTGCCTCCTCTTCTTTCTCTCCTACTCTTATTGTACACTCTTACCAAAACGTAGGCATTCCCCTTTCTATCTACTTCGATTTTTTCTACATCAAACAAATCGTAATCATAAGGCGCAGTTACGTTCTTATTCCATAAAGTATTAAAATCCTTATCGACTACTTGAAGCTGAAAAGTTGCTTTTTGCTTGCGTTGAAAAAGCCCCGTTTCGATATACGGGCTATAATAAATAGCTGCCGTAGAACTATCAATAGCAGCAGCATATTCCAATTGCCCAACCAGACGATAGGAATACGAAGACACGCCAGCGAGTGCTTCGGGTCTGCCTTTCAAACGTCCCGTTTTTTTATCTACCTCCTGATAATAAAGCGTTTGCGTCCTTTTTCGGCTATTGTAATTGGTAAAATACACGAAAAGTTTATTATTGAAATGCCAAAAATTATCTACGGATATATTGCGTTTCGCCAACTCTTTGAGCGGCGTTGCATACTTCAATACCATTTTTTTATTGTAATGCTCCACTACAGGCACATCCACGCCAAAAAATTTGGATTTCATTCGAGAAACGTAAATACCATTTTGGTCTTCGCCAATGATTCGTTCTATTCTATTTTTGGTGCTTTGTCGGAGTTCTGGCCCCCAAGTCACGTCTTGCGCCCAAACGGAGGTAACTAATATCGTGAATAAAAAAATTAAAATGCTGTTCTTTAACATAACTCGCTTTGTTTTTTTTCTTGTATTTTATGAGATAGTTTCATCGTAACCATCGGCCTAAGATACATTTTTTGGTGGCTCTCTCTATTTTGTATTAACGTTTTTTTTTAGCATAACGTTTTGCGTTCTTTGTTTTTTGATGTTAAAGAATGTATAAGGTTATGAGATTTGGAGTTGAAGGCGGCTATTAAATAAAAAAGCTGTTAAGCGTTTAGATGTACGCCAACAGCTTGTATAGAAAAAGGGTATGCTAACTAAAGCATACCCTTTTTTTTAACTTTTATAAAAAACCTTATCTGTTAATTCCTAGTAAAATTTGATATTTTGTTTAAGATACTTAAACGCCTTAATCACTTTGTTTGCATCTTCCTCCGAAGATACTTCCAAAAAGTGAATAACGCCTTCTCCTAAATTTTTATCGCAATGAAAACACTTATTGCCACTTGCACAAGCAAATTTCACAAAATGGCTATTTCCTTGCTTCTCATATTGAAATACTTCAACTTCGTTCAAATTGAAATCATAAATCACACCATATTCATCTTGCTTTTTAGTTTCACCATTATCGGCTACTTCAAAACTACAAGCAGTTGGAGCATTCTTCATAGTAGCATTAATTTCTGCTACTGCGCTTTGAATACCATCATATTGTGCGAAAGAAATAACTGTAATCAATAAAGAAAAAATAGACGTTAATAAAAGGCTTTTCATGTTATTTGTTTAAGTCTTGATAATATTTGTTGAGATATTTACTTAACGACGAAAACCATACCAACTTTGCTTTTCAAATATGACATTCTTTATCTTTTTTTTGTGTTCGGTATAAAAAAGTCACTTAAACTCCTAATTATCAAAATATTAAAGACGCTAAGTTTATATTTAAACATACTTCAACATTTAAAATAACCTCATCAAAGTAAAAAATATGACTAAAATATATCATTTTGGGAAAATCTTATTTTTTAATCCCTGTCACAATATTTGTTTTTTTATCAAAAAAAAGATTAATCAATTACTGACACCTTGAGCATATTCGTTCTTTGTCGAGCGTGCAAAGGCATACTTCCTGTATTGATTACAATATCGCCTGTTTCTACCAATCCGTGTGATTTTAATATATTTTGAACATCGGCTATTGTATCATCCGTCGAGGTATAACTATCATAAAATTTACCTCGAATGCCCCAAACCAAGTTTAAAGTTCCCAATATATCTCTATTGCTAGAGAAAATATATATTTTACTATTAGGACGGCAGCTAGAGAGCAAAAAGCCCGTATAGCCCGAAACGGTCATTCCTATCAGTACTTTTGCGCCAATTTCTTTCGCTACTCTACAAGCATTGTAGCAAACCGCATCCGATATAAACGTTTGCGAATCGGGAGAAGGACTCAAGCCTTTGTGATAAATATCTGGTTGTTTTTCGGCTTCATCAATGATACGCCCCATCGCCTCTACTACTCGCACAGGATGACGACCGATAGATGTCTCTCCGCTCAACATCACTGCATCTGCGCCATCGAATACTGCATTGGCAACATCGGTGATTTCGGCACGAGTTGGGCTAGGATTAGTTATCATACTATCCATCATCTGAGTAGCTACTATGACAGGTTTTGCCTTAGCAATACATTTATGGATGATTTGTTTCTGAATAAGAGGGAGTTTTTCCATAGGCACTTCGATGCCCAAATCTCCACGAGCTACCATAATAGCATCGGATGCAGAAATAATATCGTCAATGTGTTCGATAGCTTCTGGCTTTTCTATTTTCGCCAAAATTTTAGCCGGATGCTCTACTTCTGCAAGGAGTTTCCTGAGATGGTGCATATCTTTAGGATGACGCACGAACGAAAGTGCTATCCAATTGACGGGCTGCGTGAGGATGTATGCTAGGTCTTTTTTGTCCTTTGCCGTCAGAGAAGGCAAGGAGATACTGGTATCTGGCAAATTAACACCTTTATTAGAAGACAGTTTTTCGCCAAACAATACTTTGAGTTTTACGGTATCTTCTCCGTTGGTTTCTACTACTTCGAGTTCTACCTTTCCATCGTCCACCAATACTTTTTCGCCCGGTTTTACGTCTTTGGCAAATCGCTTATAACTCATGTAGATTTTCTCAGAAGTGCCGATACATTCTTCATTCACGAAAGTCAAAATCATGCCTTCTTCCAAGTCGAGATGGTTATTGGCGATTTTACCCACTCGCAGTTTAGGCCCTTGCAAATCTGCTAAAAGACCCAAATTGACATTATGCACTTGATTGATGCGACGCACGTTATCTATCACTTTTTGATGATCTTCGTGCGAGCCATGCGAAAAATTTAAGCGATAAATATCAACTCCTGCTTGTGCCAACTCTAATAATACTTCATAACTACTGGATGAAGGCCCAATGGTAGCAACTATTTTTGTGTTGTTAAAACGTCCAATTTGCATAAGGATAATAGGTTTTGAGTTTTTTTTATAAAAATGCTAGGGCAATTTTTTTGCTCTATGGTGTAATTAAGACACTAAGATAAACATTGACTGAAATAATAATAAATTTATAAATTAGAATTAAGGGTTTATTACATTTGAAGGCGTATCATTTTTTACTTTTTATAAAAGAAAATATCCATGTACCACATCCAAAAAATTATCCACATTATCTCTGGGCAGTTACTCAACGCTGAACTTTATTCTGCGAAGATACACTTTCTATTGTACGATAGTCGGCTTTTGGTGCAGCCTTCGCATACTTTATTTTTTGCTATAAAAAGCAAACGCAGCCACGGTATTCACTACATCAATGACCTTTACCAAAGCGGTGTGCGACACTTTGTCATTCAGCAAAGTATAGATATTTCTAGTTTCCCTAATGCTAACTTCATTTTTGTGCCAAATGTTCTTAAAGCACTCCAAGAGTTAGCGAAATTTCACAAATCACAATTTAATATCCCGACTATTGGAATTACAGGCAGCAATGGCAAAACCATCATCAAAGAATGGCTATACCAACTCTTGCAGGATGATTTTGAGATAGTTCGCAGCCCCAAAAGCTACAATTCGCAAATTGGCGTTCCGATTTCGGTTTGGCAAATAGCCGCTCAACACAACCTCGCTATCATAGAAGCTGGCATTTCTAAAACCAATGAAATGAAGCATTTGGTGGGTATGGTAAATTGTTCGATTGGGATTTTTTCAAATATTGGCGATGCTCATAATGATGGTTTTGCCTCCATGGAAGAAAAAGTAAAAGAAAAAAGTCTGTTATTTCAAAATGCACATACCATTATATATAATAAGGATTATCCGCTCATTCATCAAAGGCTGTCGCAATGGGCGGATAAGCGGCTTTTTAGTTGGTCAAAAGAAAATAATGCTGCTCTCCATAGCATTTCGATTATCAAAAAAGGAACACAAACCCATATTTCTGGGATTTATAAAAATGAAAAATTAGATATCGTAATTCCTTTTGTGAATGATGCCGCTATCGAAAACGCCATTCATTGTTGGGCGTGTAGTTTGGTTTTAAATATCCCTTCCGAAATCATAAAAGAGCGGTTCTTACGGCTTACGCCTGTGGCGTTGCGGCTCGAACTGTTGGCAGCCGTCAATCATTGCACCATTATCAATGATAGTTATAGTGCCGATTTGCATTCATTGACCATGGCTTTAAATTTTTTGAATCAGCAAACTACCCATCCCAAAAACACCGTGATACTTTCCGACTTTATGGAGCATAAGGGCGAATCCAATACCTTATACGCTTCGATTGCAACATTGCTTATTCAAAAAAATCACTCGGCTTATCGCTATCGGCCATCATATCATGGAAATAAAAGGATTATTGGCAGATAGCAATATTGAAGTGCAGCTTTTTGACAATACCGAAGCGTTTTTGCAACAATTAAATCCGCTTGATTTTCAGTCAGAAACTATCTTAATCAAAGGAGCTAGGAAATTTCGATTTGAGAAAATAGCTAATCGCTTGTCTCAAAAAGTACACCAAACCACGCTCGAAATCAACCTGAATGCTTTGATTCATAATCTTAACGTGTATCGAAATTTGCTAAACCCTTCTACCAAATTGATGGTGATGGTCAAGGCTTCGGCTTATGGAAGTGGGAGTAGCGAAGTCGGAAAATTATTGGAATTTAATCGAATTGACTACTTGGCGGTGGCTTATTCGGATGAAGGCGTAGAGTTGCGCAAAAACGGAGTGACTTTGCCTATTTTGGTTTTAAATCCTGAAGTTTCTAGTTTCGATACTATCATACGGCATCGGCTAGAGCCTGAGATTTATAATTTTCACACACTCCAAACCTTTTCGGATTATTTACAGTTTTTCACGCTATCCGAACCCTACCCTATTCATATCAAAGTGGATACGGGAATGCACCGATTGGGTTTTGAAGCCTCGGATGCTGCGCCGCTTGCGGAGTTTTTGAGAAGCAATGCGAGCGTAAAAGTGCAATCTATTTTTTCGCATTTGGCAGGCAGCGATGCGGAGCAGTTCGATGATTTTACTCGTTTGCAAATCCAACGCTACCACTATTTTTACAACACGATTGTTGCTCAAATTCATTATCAGCCTATTCGTCATATTTTAAATTCGGGTGGCATTGTCCGATTTATTGACCATCAAATGGATATGGTTCGCCTCGGCATCGGTATTTATGGCATTGATAGCAGCCATATTTTACAAGAAAAGCTGCAAACGGTCAGCACACTCAAAGCCACCATTTCGCAAATCAAACATATTGCTACTGGCGAAACCATTGGTTATAATCGCAGTAAAAAAGCAACTCGCCCAATGCGTTCGGCAACTATAAGTGTTGGCTATGCGGACGGGTTGATGCGTCATGCGGGCAATGGAAATGTATCTGTTTTGATTAGAAATCAGCTTGCGCCTATCGTTGGCAATGTTTGCATGGATATGAGTATGGTTGATATTACTCACATTCCCGAGGCGAAAGAAGGCGATGAAGTTATCATATTTGGAGCGAATAAAGATATTAATGAACTGGCGCAGCAGTTGAATACAATTCCTTATGAGATTTTTACGAATATTTCGGAGCGTGTCAAAAGGGTTTATTTTCAAGAGTGATTGCGATATTTAATAAAAATATAACAGCTTTTTACTGTCAAAATCACCGCTACTCCAACACACAACTCCCAAAATCTCTTTTATACTTATACAAAAAATCATTCACCATCAATATGACTCGTTCTTTATTTTCGATAATATCACGGGCATGACCTGCGCCCCAATCGGTATGATAAAAAGCCATGCTGTCGGCTTCTAATCGGCTGGCAATATTGACGGATTGCGTAGAGGCCGTTGCAGAATCTGCCTTTGAATGTATCAATAATACTGGCGCATTTATCTCCGAAGCGGCTTGTAATGCGCTGGCATCTTTATAGTGAATGCCCGTTCTGAAATTCACGATGGTCAGCACCACTGGAGATATAAATTTGACCTTGCTGCCATAATCTTTGATAGCACGCTCAAAAATAGCCGAGTTCCAATCTTGAAATGGAGAATCCGCAATAATGAATCCTATTTCTGGCTCTAAACTGCCTGCTTGCAAAACCGTACTACCTCCCCACGACACGCCTAACCAGCCTATTTGCCCTGTTTTTAGTCCTGCTTTTTGCTTTAGCCAGTCCGTAACAGCTATCAAATCATATTTTTCTTTGATGCCTCCTGTGGCAAATTCTCCGCCACTTTCGCCATGCGCTCGGTGGTCATATAGTATCATATCGCAACCGCATTCGCTAAAAATTGGCGTGTATTTTAGCATATCAATTCGAGTTCCCGTCCAGCCATGCGCCATAACTACACCACAATTCGCTTCTTCCGAAGATTTAAAATACCAACCCTTAATTATTGCACTATCCTCGCCTATTAGGGTAAAGGATTGAGGCGTAGGAAGGCTTGCCATGAGTTTATCGTAAGACAGGTCGTTTTCAGCTAATCGCTGTTTTGATTTTTCAAAATTGGAATTGGATGGCATAATAATCCTATCCGACAAGCTCCATGCAGCTATAATATAAATAATGAGAAAACCAATAATTCCGATGGTGAGTAATTTTCTAACTGCTTTCATGTTGTATTTTTTAGAACCTACATTTAAGGCGTAATTGAGATAAATACTGCGAATTAGTCGTGAACAATTGTTAGATTATGAATATTCTTTAATATATCATTCTATTTTTGCAAAAATATCTCTAAGTACTTGGACAAAAGTTATAAAAGTGACAGAAACTGTGGCAATGAACGGGTAACTTGTAGATTAGACAAAATTCCTCGAAACCAGTAAGTTGCATTTTGCAGCCTACTAAAATGATTAGAATAATGTCTATTGATTGTGTAAATATAAATATTAAGTATGAAATTCATTTATAGTGTAATTGCAATTATTGGTATTTTGGGTTTGTTTTATTTTGGGTACAAATGGTATAAAGCACCTAAATATGTAAATGGAGAAGTCGCTCCTAATTTTACTTCTACTACTCCAGATGGCGAGTCGCTTTCTCTTTCTGATTTCAAGGGCAAGTATGTCTTGATTGATTTTTGGGGCAGTTGGTGTGGGCCTTGCCGAATGGAAAACCGAGGCCTTGTGCCTTTGTATGACAAGTATCAGAATGTAAAATTTAAAGACGCAGATGGTTTTGTGATACTGAGTGTAGGCATAGAAACGAATCGAGAACGATGGTTGAACGCCATTGAGCAAGACAACTTGCATTGGTCTTCTCATGTGTCAGAAATCAAGCGATTCAATTCTGAAGCTGCCCAATTGTATAATATAAAAGAAATACCCACCAAATACCTCGTGGATGGCAATGGGAAAATCATTGGCGTAAACATGACTGTGCAAGAAATAGATGCACTCCTCAACAAGCGAAGAGCAGTAATTAGTAAAAAATAAAAGCGAATAAAAACTTATAATAAAAGGAATTTACCCCAATCGGGTAGATTCCTTTTCTTGCTTATAACCCATTAAGGTGCTTATACCTTCCAGTTATTAGTTAATTCGGTAGTATTGCAAGAATTAACGCACTTATTATATAAAAAGGTTGGATATATCTCCCATCTCGAATAATTTTGCGTCTGAAAAGCCTAACACAACCTATGTACGACATTATACTCAGCTTTATAACAGCATTCACGCTTACTTACTTTGCAATACCATCGGTTATCCATGTAGCGAACGTCAAACGCTTATTCGATGACCCAAATGAACGTTCATCCCACACCGTCAGTATTCCTTCTTTGGGCGGTATTGCGATATTCGCAGGCGTTATCTTTTCGGTCATATTTTGGACTCCTTTCAATGTTTTTGGCAATCTTCAATATATCCTTTGCTCGCTAGTCCTTATTTTTCTCATTGGCGCAAAAGATGATATTGTACCCATGAATCCAGGCAGGAAGTTTTTAGGTCAAATCTTAGCCGCTCTCATCATGGTTTATAAAGCGGATGTTCAAATTACTAGCTTTTATGGGCTATTTGGGGTCAATGAATTAGCCGACTGGTTCAGTATTCCTTTCAGCATTGTCGTTATTGTTTTTATCATTAACGCCTTCAACCTAATAGACGGCATCAACGGGCTTGCTGGCACTATCGGTTCTATTATCGCCGCTACTTTTGGTATTTGGTTTTTCTTGATAGACCGAGTAGAAATTGCTTTGATATGTTTTTCGATGATGGGCGCAATTATCGCTTTTCTAAAATACAACTATACGCCAGCCAAAATATTTATGGGCGATACAGGCTCGTTGCTCATCGGTTTAGTCAGTTCGATGTTAGCCATTAAATTCATGGAAATCAACCATAACCTTGAAAGTATTTATGTCTTACAATCCGTTCCTGCTGTGACCATTGGTATTCTTATTATCCCCGTTTATGATACGTTACGGGTATTTACTACTCGTATCATCAAAGGGCGTTCTCCTTTTTATCCAGACAAAACTCACATCCATCACCTCTTGCTCGAACTCGGTTTTTCGCACCTTCAAGGCACTGCTATTTTAGCCTTCGTTAATATCGGATTTATTTTGATGGTCTATTTCTTGCAAGGTATTGGCACGCTTTATTTGATGATTTTAGTACTCGGACTAGCTACTATTTTGTCTGCTGCCCTGTATTTTTCAGCTCGAAAAGTCAAAATTGCAAAAGCAAAAGCTAGTCAGTAATTCTTATTTACTCTATTTTTAAAATTAAATAAATATATTTTCAATCGGTCATTCTTAATATCTCCTTTTCAATAAAATGCCCTAAACCATTACCTTTGTGGTTTCATTTTTTCACGAAACCACTAACAATGTCTAATTTTTTAGCTGTTTTTATTGGAGGAGGTTT
>CALOED010000267.1:0-11892 GCA_942492005.1 uncultured Saprospiraceae bacterium | reverse complement strand
CGCCATCAAGCCCCATGGCCCAGATATGAATGCTCTCTACACGCGCGTTTTGTACGGCAAGACCTTTGAATTAGTTGCAGTTGGTCCCGTTGTATTTTGAACTGGCCTGACCCTTTAAAACGCGAAAACTGTATGGGGTTATGGAAAGATGACTTGTGGAAATTCAGAAAAAACGGCCCACGAATTGTCCCATTTTTTCAATTTTGCCTGTGACGTTGGTTTTCAGATGTACTAGTAACTCGGAACTCCATGAATATAGAAAATGGGTTGTTTTTTGGCTGGATTCAGGTTCTCTCTTCAAAAAACAGGGTCTACACCTTTTCTCCCAGTTGATAATAGGACTCGCTCGGCAAGAACAGAAACCAACTCCATTTCCTGGATATCTGCAGGGCCGATTATGTTCACCGCCGAGCACCCAACCCGTGTCGATACAGATGGTATTATGCCGCCATTCCGCAGTTGCAACCGGTGTATAGCCATAAACCGCAGGGCATGACCTTCATAATCTGAGGCCCAATCCCCGGACGAATGCGGCCCTTTCATACTATTAGAGCTAAGGTTTATACAGATGAAACTATGGGGATTTATAGACAATCTATAGATATAAACTACAGAAACGTTCAAAGGACTTTATTTAAGAGTTTTGACACATTGATTACTTCTAATATCCGGTTATCGTATTTTGAAGGGATGAAAGTGTTATATCCAGGTGATAGTTATAGTTTTTATATTGAAGAAGATGTAGAAACCATTAAATATAAAAATGTAGATAACGGAAGCCAGTATTTCCCGATAGTGATTTATTCATATTTTCATACCTTTGTTGTATTCGGTAATAGTACGCCTATATGCTTAGATAATCATCAAAATTGGATAAAGGATCATGATACTTTAAAATATCAGGTGAACTGTTTTGACTATGAAAACGATAGTATTGGTTATAGTTTAAGAACTACGATGAGAGCATTAGATAGTAGTGATTATCAGTTGCCTAGTAATATTTCGATTGATGCACAAGGACTAATTAGGTGGCAATTGCCTATTGATACAGGTACTTATCTACTTAATGTTAGATTATTTTCTCATAGTCAAGGGGTTTCTTACCAAGAACGTATAATTACTGTACCCATAACTCAGCATTTACTATCTTCTAATAAGAAAATTCTATTAGAAGATAACCACCTCCAAGTCTTCCCCAACCCCACAAACAACCAACTCAACATCCAATTCGACTACCACACGCCCAATAACACCCAAATTCAAATCTTCGATATGGTCGGGCGAATGGTGCATCAGCAAGCCATGACGCAGCAGCGTGAGCAGTTGAATATTGGGCATCTAGTCAGTGGAATGTATCTGGTGCGAGTGGTGGCGGATGGCAAGGTGTGGACGAGGAAGGTGATTAAGAATTAAGAACCTGCCTGCTGACAGCAGGTTAGGAATTGAGAATTGAAAATTGAGAATTAGGAATTGGTTGTCAATCTCTATCAATAGTATCAGTAAGCTATTGATAGAGATTTTTGAATATAAGAATGCCTTGTAGCTAGTTTCGTTATTTTGTAAAGGTAAAACACTAAAATTTCGATTTGAATGGCTATTTTTGCCTTTTGTTCTATATAAATTTAAAATAATGAGAAACATTTTATTAATTGGAATGCTAATGGTATTTGGGCAGTTGAATGGGCAAGACATTAGCGTAAAAGTAGAATTGAATAAAGATAGCGTAGGCTACGAAGAGACGATTAGTGTTACTTTTACGATTGAAAATGCTAAAGATTTTAAATTTGAACAGCCCGATTTTTCGGCATTTGAGAGTGCGGTGCATTTAGGCACACAGAACCATGTAAGTATTATTAATGGTCAAACTACGCAATCTACGGGTTATACTTTCATGCTTCGACACTTTGGAAAAGGGAAGTATTCCATCGAACCAGCTACTTTTATAGTAGATGGAGAAGAATACATCACAGATATAATTAACGTAGTGGTGACGGAAAAAGCCGTAATGCCAGACAAGAGAAAAGAGAACCCTTATTCTATATTTAAGCATGATGAGATATTGGGAAATCCTTTCGATACGCCCGAAAATCGAAGAACAAAACCTAGCGAAAAGAAGAAGAAATCGAAGAAAAAAGTTTATAAAATATAAATCATTTTTCGGAGTTACCTTATCACCAATAGCGAAATTTTTTTTAAAAAATGAAAAAATACATTCTCATCATCCTTTTATCGTATTGGGTTGCAGATGCTTTTGCGCAGCAACAAAAAGTAGAATTTGTGGCTACGATAGAGTTAATGAGGTCGTTTTAGGAGATTATTTTAATATTACATTCACCTTAAAGAATACAGATGGTAAAAAATTTAAGCCGCCACGATTTAAAGACTTTGAGGTGCAGGGTCCATCTATGGGACAAAAACAATACAATATAAACGGTCGAATTACTTATGAGCAAAATTTTGTTTATAACCTTATTCCTAAGAAATTAGGCACATTTACCATTCCGCCAGCTACCATTCGAGCCAATGGCAAAACCATGAAAACCAATTCGGTAACAGTAAAAGTAGTTGAAAAACGCACAGAAAACCGCAATGATGATGTTTTGCTAATTGCAAAAACTTCTGTGAGCGAGGCTTACATTGGGCAGAGTGTTCGATTGGATTATATATTATATACAAGTATTAATATCGAAACTTATAAAATCATGAATCGGCCCGACATCAAAGGCGCATTCGTGACCGATGTTCAGAATATCAACGAACCTGCTTCTAATAAAATAATTAACGGAAAGGCGTATGCTACGAAATTGTTGTACCGATTGATAGTGTATCCGCAGCAAGAAGGCGAAATTGAAATCAATCCCATTACGATGCGCATTGCTATTCAATAGTCGTTTTTTGATACCGATGTGCAAAGCATCTATGCCAATCCGCTGACTTTGAATGTGAAACCTTTGCCTGACGGAATGCCAGAGGATTTTAATGGAGCAGTTGGAAAATTCGACATGGTATCCAGTATAAAAAATAATAGGGTAACGACGGACGAAACCATTATTTTGAATGTAGAAATAACAGGAATAGGCGATGTTAAACGCCTTACACCACCCAAATTGAATTTGCCAAAGGATTCCTTTACGGTTTACGACCCTAGAGTAGAAGAATCGGTGATAGAAGAGAGCGGCGACCTCGTTTACACCAAGTCATTTGAATATTTGATTTCGCCTAAAAAGGCAGGTAGTTTAATTTTAGAACCCACCTTTTCGTATTTTGATGTTGAAAAAAATCAATATCAAACGCTCAAAACTACCGAACAACCTATTACAATATTACAAGGCGTAAATCCACATAATGACAGTCAGCCCACAAACGAAAATACTAATAGCGAAATGCGTTACATCAAGCTGGATGGCAACTTACACGCACGTACTTATTTTTACGATTCAATAGGTTTTTGGCTGTTGTTGGCGATGCCTTTTTTGGCCTTGGGCGGATTGGTATTTTACAAAAGGCGTTTGGATGCCGCTAATGCGATTGACCCCATTCTTAAAAAACGCCAACTGGCAAACCAAATGGCACTAAAGCGACTCACGCAAGCCAAAACGTATAAAGAGGCCAATGATAGCCGTGCCTTTTATGATGAAATTTCAAAAACGCTTTGGGGATATATTAGCAGCAAACTCAATTTGCCCGCTTCGGAACTTTCAAAATACAACATCAAAGCCCAGCTGAATGCTCGAAACGTAGCAGATACTCAAATTGAGCAGTTTTTGAAAACTATCGAAACTTGCGAAATGGCACTCTTCGCAGGCATGGACAACGCCAACGCCATGCAGCAAACGTATCAAAACACAACGGAACTCATTACAAACATAGAAGAGGAACTAAACCAGAGCCATCAAGAACAAGCGTAAATATGAAATACCTTATTATATTAATAACCATATTTTTATCCATTGGGCTTCATGCCGAAGATGCAAATCTTTTGTTTTCAAAAGCCAATCAGGCGTTTGCTGACCAAAATTATGCAGAAGCCATCGAACTCTACGAACAAGTAAGAGCGCAAAATCAGCATTCTGCCAATTATTATTTTAACTTAGGTAATGCGTATTTTGAAAATAACGAACTCGGAAAAGCTATTCTCAATTACGAGCGTGGGAAACTGCTGCGCCCCAATTTTAAAGATTTAAACTATAACTTGGATTTAGCCAGAAATCGCCAAAAAGACAATATCTCTAAAGTCAAACCCTTTTTTCTAAGTATTTGGTGGCAAGCTATTTATAATCTCATGCTGCCTAGTATTTGGGGTATTTTAGGTATTTTACTGCTGTTTGCAACTGTCGTTGGTATAGGTTTTTGGTTATTAGGCAGTAGCCGACCGCAAAAGCAGATTGGATTTTATGGTGCAATAGGCAC
Source organism: uncultured Saprospiraceae bacterium (assembly GCA_942492005.1). GTDB lineage: Bacteria > Bacteroidota > Bacteroidia > Chitinophagales > Saprospiraceae > CAKZLL01. Next base: position 7,482 of record CALOED010000267.1, on the reverse strand, counting down.
GGGCATTTTCGCAATAGTCTTTCTATTAGCAGGATATAGCCGACACCTTTCCATGACAAATTCTGACGAAGCCATCATTATTGCAAAAGTGACTAACTTTAAAGATGGAGCAGACGCAGACAGCAACACCACTCAAAAATTACACGAAGGCACAAAGGTAATATTGGTAGAAGTGATAGCGGATTGGCAAAAAGTAAGGCTAGAGAGCGGCGAGCAAGGCTGGTTGAAAATAGATGATTTTGAAAAAATTACAGACAAACGCAAAGCATAAGCAACCACATTTTATAAAGCATAGTAGCCCAACAATCATGCAATTAGCTTTGATGAGAATACAAAACGCCAACTCGTATCAAATCTTTTTAATGATAAATTCTTGTTCGTAAATTGAAATTTTTCCAAACTTCTTATTTCTTAAAATGTTGTATCGTATATATAGCAAACTTTCATTATTTTTGCAAAGTACAAATATCAACAACACAAAAGAGAAAAATACCATGCCAATAGCATGGATAACAATATATCGTAAAGTTTTATGCGGTTTTTATATCAAAAAAAAAATATTCGCAAAAAAACGATACGAACATCGTAAGATTTGAACGTAAGTGACCATAACATTACATGGAAGTGAATAAAAAGTACTTCGCATCAGGTCTTATTTTATTTCATAACACACAATAAAGTATTGCAAATGGCTTTCGATATTGACATGATAAAAGCACACTACGCAGCACTACCGCAAAAAGTAGCTGCCGCTAGAGAAACGCTTAATCGCCCACTTACCTTAGCTGAAAAAATCTTATACTCACACCTTCACGAAGACTCTCCATTGCAGAAATACAACAGAGGTAAAGACTATGTATTCTTTGCGCCAGACCGTGTAGCTATGCAAGACGCAACGGCTCAAATGGCTTTGTTGCAGTTTATGATGGCAGGTCGTGATAAAGTAGCTGTACCCTCTACCGTACACTGCGATCACTTGATACAAGCAGAAGTAGGCGCAGAGCAAGATTTAGCTAAAGCGAATGAAGTGAACTCTGAGGTGTATGATTTTTTAGCTTCTGTTTCTAATAAATATGGTCTCGGCTTTTGGAAGGCAGGTGCAGGTATTATCCACCAAGTAGTATTAGAAAACTACGCATTCCCAGGAGGAATGATGATAGGAACGGATTCTCACACGCCTAATGCGGGTGGTTTGGGAATGGTAGCTATCGGAGTAGGTGGCGCAGATGCCGTAGATGTAATGGCTGGTATGGCTTGGGAATTGAAAATGCCAAAATTGATTGGTGTAAAATTGACAGGCAAACTTAGCGGCTGGACTTCTCCGAAAGACGTTATCTTGAAAGTAGCAGGTATTTTGACCGTAAAAGGCGGTACTGGCGCAATTGTAGAATATTTTGGCGACGGTGCGCAAAACCTTTCTTGTACGGGTAAAGGTACAATCTGTAACATGGGCGCAGAAATTGGCGCAACCACTTCTACTTTCGGATACGGCGAGGCGATGAGTCGCTACCTCAAAGCAACTGACCGTGCAGATGTAGCAGAAGCTGCCGACGCAGTAGCAGAACATTTGACAGGCGATGCAGAGTGTTATGAAAATCCAGAAAAATACTTCGACCAAGTAATAGAAATTGACCTTTCTACGCTAGAGCCACATATCAATGGCCCTTATACGCCAGATTTGGCTTGGCCAATCTCTAAATTTGCGCAAGCAGTAAAAGAGAATAATTATCCGCCAGTATTGGAAGTAGGTTTGATAGGTTCTTGTACCAATTCATCTTACGAAGACATGACCCGTGCGGCATCTTTGGCTCGTCAGGCAGTAGCTAAAAAATTAAAAACCAAAGCAGAATTTACGATTACTCCAGGTTCGGAGCAAATTCGTTTCACGATTGCTCGTGATGGTTTGGTAGAAGATTTTGAAAAAATGGGAGGCGTAGTTTTGGCAAATGCTTGTGGCCCGTGCATCGGTCAGTGGGCAAGACACATGGAAGACCCTACTCGCAAAAACTCTATCATCACTTCATTCAACCGTAACTTCACGAAGCGTAATGATGGAAATGCCGCAACGCATTCTTTTGTAGCTTCTCCAGAAATAGTAACAGCAATGGCGATTTCGGGAAGCATGACGTTCAACCCATTGACGGATACGCTTATCAACGAAGAAGGCAAAGAAGTGAAACTTGACCCACCAACGGGTATTGAGTTGCCGCCAAAAGGCTTTGATGTAGAAGATGCAGGTTTTCTTGCGCCTTTGGAAGATGGTAGCGGGGTAGATGTAGTAGTAGCTCCAGATTCAGACCGTTTGCAGTTGCTTACGCCATTCAAAACCATTACGAAAGAGGAAGTAACCGACATGAGAGTGTTGATAAAAGCGAAAGGCAAATGTACGACTGACCATATCTCAATGGCTGGCCCATGGCTGACTTATCGTGGACATTTGCAAAATATCTCAGAAAACTGCTTCATCGGTGCGATAAACTATTTTAATAACGACACCAATAATGTAATCAACTACGTAGCGGATAAATACTTGCCTGTTCCAGAATCAGGGCGCACTTACCGTGACGCTGGCGTTGGCACTATCGTGTTTGGAGAAGAAAACTACGGTGAAGGCTCATCTCGTGAACACGCAGCTATGAGCCTCGCTTCATTGGCGTAAAAGCGGTAGTTGTAAAATCATTTGCTCGAATCCACGAAACGAACTTGAAAAAGCAAGGAATGTTGGCTATTTGTAAATAATGACGATTACGAGAAAGTTCGCCAAGATGATAAAATTGATATTGTTGATTTTGCATCTTTCGCACCAGGCAAAAACTTAACTATCCGCTTGAAGCATAGCGATGGCACTTCTGAGGAATTTGAAGTAGCACACACTTACAATCAAGCTCAGATAGAATGGGTAAATGCAGGAAGTGCATTGAATAAAATTCGCCAAGAATTGACATCATAAAAATCATGCAAAGCCTTCGGGCTTAGGTTAAGGCATTTTTTTAGAAAGCTACTTGAAGTTCCGACTTTGAGTAGCTTTTTTTTATTGGAAAAAAGAAAAAAGTGCCGTTAGCTCAAATAAGAAGCGATGTGAGTTACTGTTTCAATCTCACCTTTATTTAGAAATAAAGTTAAGTTATTATTAATTTATGCTTTTTGAGTAAAAAAAGTAGTCAATTTGTGAAAAAATACTTGACTTTATAATAATCAAAACCTTACATTTGCAGCAAAATTTTATTATTTCTATCCATTTAATAAACATCAAATCCTAATCCATGTATCAGGAATTGCTCAATAAAGAGAAAAAACTAGCTGTAATCGGGCTAGGTTATGTAGGCTTACCTATTGCACTAGAATTTGCTAAAGATTTTGAAGTTATAGGTTTTGACATCAACGAAGCAAGAGTTGAAATGATGAAAAGAGGGGGAAGACCCTTCTTACGAGTTAGAATCAGATGCTTTTGAAAATCGAAATATTACTTTCACGGCAAATTATGAAGATTTAAAAACGGCACACTTTTTTGTAGTAGCCGTTCCTACTCCAGTAGATGAACATAAAGTACCAAATCTACGCCCAGTGCTAGGCGCATCCGAAACACTAGGGAAAGTTATAAAAGAAGGAGATTATATTATATATGAATCTACCGTATATCCCGGCTGCACGGAGGAAGATTGCCAACCTATATTAGAAAGAATTTCGGGATTAAAGGCTGTTGAAGATTTCAAAATCGGTTATTCGCCAGAACGTATCAATCCGGGAGATAAACTACATACCGTTGATAAAATCACGAAAGTAGTTTCTGGATGCGATGAAGAATCTTTGGAAGAAATTGCAAAAGTTTACGGACATATCATCACCGCAGGTATTCACAAAGCTGCTACCATCAAAGTAGCCGAAGCTGCAAAAGTGATTGAAAATGCTCAAAGAGACATCAATATTGCATTTGTAAACGAATTGGCGATGATTTTCAGTAAGATGGGAATCAATACACACGATGTGCTGGAGGCTGCGGGTACTAAATGGAACTTCTTGCGTTTTGTGCCAGGCCTAGTAGGCGGACACTGCATCGGAGTAGACCCTTACTACCTGACGTACAAGGCAGTAAAAATGGGATACAACCCACAAGTTATCCTTAGCGGTCGTCGCATCAATGACGGGATGGCAAACTTCATCGCAAGCCGCACCGTGCAAATGATTATCAAAGAAGGAAAAGACCCAGCTAAGTCAAAAGTATTGGTAATGGGAGTAACTTTCAAGGAAAACGTAACGGATATTCGTAACTCTAAAGTGGCAGACGTGATACGTGAATTGAAAGAATTTTCTATTCAAGTAGATGTATCTGACCCACACGCTAGTAGCAAAGAGGTAGAACACGAATACGGATTTGGGCTAGTGCAAGAGGTAGCAAACGACTACGACGCAATAGTAGTAGCTGTAAATCATGAGGAATACAAAGCCAAAGAAGAAGACTTCTTCAAATCTCTTTCAAACGGCAAAACTATCCTTGTGGATGTCAAAAATCTATACGGCGATAAGTTTTCAAAAGACATCAATTACTGGGCATTATAAAAATAGACCATCACTGACTTTGTATGCTAAAAGATGCAAGCAGTATTAAAAACAACACATTGCAATTATTAGATACAAAAAAGATCAGAACGAAATCTAAGATTATAAAAGAATATTTAAACGAGCAAAATATCTACTCGAATAATATTATGATAGAAACATTAATTTCTTCAAAGACGAGAGTCAAACTGTTACTCAAGTTTTTCTTGAATAGCAACACGACAGCATACCTGCGAAGCCTTGAAAGCGAATTTGGCGAATCGTCAAACGCTATCAGAGTCGAACTGAATAAGTTTGAAAGCGCAGGTATGCTATCGTCTGAAATGAAGGGAAATAAGAAAATGTTTCGTGCGAATACGCAACACCCTCTTTTCAAAGAAATTCATAATATCATACTCAAATATATAGGAATTGACCAAGTAGTAGAGAAAGTAATTGAGCGATTAGGAGCCGTCGAAAAAGTATATTTATCAGGCAAATTTTCTCGTGGGTTAGATAGTAAAATCATTGATTTAGTAATTATTGGAGATATTGACAGAAACTATTTGGTAGAGCTAGTAGAAAGAGTAGAAGGTATTATCAATCGGAAAATAAGATACCTAGTTTATAAAAATGAAGAAGAAGATAAAATAGACTGGGAAAATTTTGAAGCAAAGCCATTACTGCTTTGGAGTAAATAAAGCGACTAAAAAAACACTGAAAACTAAAAAAAATGCAACAAATCCAGATGGTGGACTTAAAGCAGCAATACTTGAACATTAAAAGTGAGATAGATGCTGCGGTTATTGAGTGTATAGGAAGTACTGCTTATATCAATGGGCCACAAGTGAAATCCTTTCAGGCTTCTCTTGAAAACTACCTTCAAGCAAAACACGTCATTCCTTGTGCTAATGGCACAGATGCACTTCAAATAGCGATGATGGCGGCAAATCTGCAACCCGGAGATGAAGTAATAGTACCAGCATTTACTTATGTTGCTACTGCCGAAGTCATTGCCTTACTTCGCTTAAAGCCCGTTATGGTAGATGTTGATGCAGATACATTCAATGTAACGGCAGAAATCATTGAAAATGCCATTACTCCCCATACTAAGGCCGTCGTTCCAGTGCATTTATTCGGACAAACGGCAGACATGGAAGCTATTTTGAAAGTTGCTCAAAAGCACAACTTGTATGTATTTGAAGATACGGCTCAGGCCATAGGGCTGTTTATACCTTTTCTGACGGCACTCAAAAGGCAGCAGGTACAATAGGACACGTAGGCACTACTTCCTTTTTTCCTTCCAAAAACTTAGGCTGCTACGGCGATGGTGGCGCAATGTTTACCAACGATGATGACCTTGCTCAAAAACTAAGAGCAGTAGCAAATCACGGACAAAGCAAAACTCAATATTACCACGACGTAGTAGGTTGCAATTCGAGATTAGATAGCATTCAAGCAGCTATTTTGGATATAAAATTAAAATATCTGGATAATTACGCAGCCGCCCGCAATGCCGTAGCAGATGCCTACGATGTAGCATTTGCAGGGCTTGAAGGCATTCAAACACCCAAAAGGGCCGCTAATTCTACACACGTATTCCATCAATATACCATGAAAGTGAAAGACGGAAGGCGAGATGAATTACAAAAATATCTTGGCGAAATAGGGATTCCTGCTCGCATTTACTACCCCGTGCCACTTGACGAACAAACGGCTTATAAAGGTCATGCCCTTGTTCCTCATCCTTTAACGGTCACTAAAGCACTTTGTAAAGAAGTGTTGTCTTTGCCTATTCATACAGAAATGGACGCAGAGACGCTCAGCGTTATTATCAATGGCGTTCAGTCTTTTTATAAAAAATAAGACATGGCAGATAAAAACTACTTTAGCCATCCTTCTGCTATCATTGACGAAGGTTGCGAAATAGGAGAAGGTACTAAAATTTGGCATTTTAGCCATATTATGCCCAATTGTGTGATAGGCGAAAAATGTAATATTGGTCAAAATGTAGTGATTTCGCCAGAAGTAGTACTGGGAAAAAACGTCAAGGTGCAGAACAATGTTTCTATCTACACTGGCGTAATTTGCGAAGATGATGTATTTCTAGGACCTTCGATGGTTTTTACAAATGTGGTAAACCCAAGAAGTGCCGTGAATAGAAAAGGACAATACGCCCGAACACTCGTAAAAAAAGGTGCAAGCATAGGCGCAAATGCCACTATTGTTTGTGGAAATGATATAGGCGAATTTGCTTTTATAGGAGCAGGAGTAGTCGTCACGAAGTACGTGCCGCCTTACGCCTTAGTAGTAGGCAATCCTGCGAAGCACATCGGTTGGATGAGTGAGTACGGACATCGGTTGAATTTTGATGAGAATAACGAAGCAATTTGCCCAGAAAGTAACGAAAAATATATTTTAGAAGATAATAGTGTACGCAAAGCATAAAGCATATTTTAAAACCAAAAAGAGAAGGACAGCAAATGGAGGCAATTAATCATTTGGATAAAGAAGAGGCTCGATGGTTTGCTGTTTATACCAATTATAAGCGTGAGAAACTGGTCAAGAAAATGCTCGACCATAAGGGAATAGAATGTTATTTGCCTATAAAGAAAGTGGTAAAACAATGGAGTAAAAAACGGCGGACTATGGAACTTCAGCTGATTAGTTGTTACATCTTTGTAAAAATCGTAGAGCGAGAATACGTTCCCGTATTAGAAACAGAATATGTCCTCAAATTTATAAAGTTTGCCAAAGACCTCATTTCGATACCTGAAAACGAAATATTATTTATAAAAAAACTCTTACAGGACGAAATAGATTTTGAGGTAGAAACGGTACAACGATTAGCGGAAGGGGATACAGTAGAAATTATAGCAGGAAATTTATCAGGCACAAAAGGTACTTTAGTCAATATTGAAGGCAAAAATAGAGTACTGATTACGC
>CALOED010000266.1:0-10896 GCA_942492005.1 uncultured Saprospiraceae bacterium | reverse complement strand
AGGCGTAGATATTGCGACCAATTTAATCCGCAAGCTTTACCGTCTCTGGGAAGTATTTTGGTACAAAAACTCAATTTTTCGTGGGATGAAGTTCATCCGCTTGCCGAAAAACTGGAACACATCAAATCCAAACAATTGGTGCAACGATTAGATGAATTTTTGGGTTTCCCAAAATTCGACCCACACGGCGACCCTATTCCTGACGAAAATGGAAATTTTACGTTCCGAAAACAAGTTTTACTTTCTGAATTTAATGAAATCAAAGGCATTATAGTAGGCGTACAAGAGCATTCTACATCGTTTTTGCAATATTTAGACCGATTACAACTGACGCTCGGAACGCAAGTAGAAATCATCGAAACGATTGAGTATGACGGCTCTATTCGCATTAAAGTGAATAATCAAGTAGAACAAATTATTTCTAATAAAGTCTCACAAAATCTATTTGTAAAGCCGATGTAAGAAATTGAGAATCAATAAAAAAAATCAACTTTTAATATGAAAATAATCAACTTTACGCTTCTTATTGTGCTTTTAGCTATTAATACAGCATTGGCGCAAAAACCCAAAATAGTGGCTACAACTACCATTATTTCTGACATTACTAGCCAAATAGCAGGCGATAAAGTCAATGTCATTAGCCTTGTCCCGATAGGCGGCGACCCACATTTGTTTGAACCGATTCCACAAGATGCCATTAAAATTACCGAAGCAGATTTGATTTTGATGAATGGATTGACGCTTGAAGGCTGGCTCAATGAGTTTATCGAAAACTCTGGCACAAAAGCCAAAGTAGTCACGACCACCAAAGGAATCACGCCGATAGAAAGTAGTGCTTACGCCAATTCTCCCGACCCTCACGCGTGGATGGACGCTTCAAATGGTATTATTTATGCCGAAAACATCAAAAATGCGCTCGTCGATTTAGACGCTCAGAATAAAGATTTTTACGAAAAAAACTTTGCGGATTATAAAATTAAACTAGAGAAACTCAATATTCAAATACGAGCTATGCTGGACAGCATTCCGCAAGAAAAACGAGTGCTTATCACTTCTCACGATGCTTTTCAATACTACGGCAGAAAATACGGCATCCGATTGGAATCTATACTCGGCACTTCTACCGACGCACAAGCGCAGACTTCCGACATCAACCGACTGTATCAAGTCATTAGCGAGAGTAAAGTGCCTGCTATTTTTATAGAAAGTACTATCAATCCGCAAACGATGATGCAAATCGCAAGAGATACAAAAATCCGCATTGGCGGCAAACTCTACGCTGATTCGCTGGGGCAGCCCGATACAGAAGCTGGCACTTATATCGGAATGTTGCTTTGGAACACTCGTAATATTATGAATGGACTACTGGGCCGAATGACGCAGGAAGAGAACACAACGGACAACAATAAAGGCAGCAACAGTAACTGGGTATTTATTGGCATTATCGCCATTTTGCTTACTGGTGGCACTTGGTATATGTTTAGAAAAGTGTAATCAGAAAATTTTAGAAAATACAATCATGAAGATAATAGACATAAAAGGGCTTTCCGTGTCTTACGACCGAAAAATGGTATTGACCAATATTTATTTAGAAGTGGAAGAAGGGCAGATATATGGCGTGATTGGTCCCAACGGAGCAGGAAAATCCACGCTATTCAAAGCTATTTTGGGATTGGTAGATATTAATGTTGGGCAAATCAAAGTGAAAGGCGGAAGCATCAAATCACATCGAAAAGGCGTGGTGTATGTGCCGCAAAAGAGTGAAATTGATTGGCAATTTCCGGCTACGGTTTTTGATGTGGTGCTAATGGGGCGTTATCCGCATAAGGGTATTTTTCAACGCCTCAACCGCACCGACAAGGATTTGGCGATGAAGGCTTTGAAGGATATGGACATTGAACATCTGAAAGATAGGCAAATTGGGGAACTCTCTGGAGGACAGCAACAACGGGTTTTCTTGGCTCGTGCCTTGTGTCAAGAAGCGGATGTTTTCTTACTCGATGAGCCTTTTGTAGGCATTGATATTACTACGGAAGAAAAAATTATTTCTATTCTCAAAAGATTAGGAAAAGAGGGCAAAACGCTTCTTGTTATTCATCACGACTTATCTACGGTCAGGGAATATTTTGATAAAATAGTGATGATAAATCAAAGATTGATTGCTTTTGGCGATGTGGAAACTACTTTTACGGACGAAAATATTTCAAAAGCTTACGGTGAACAATTGACTATTTTTGCATAAAATTGATGGGTGATTCGGTGGGCAGTTGGCAGTGGCAGTTGGCAGTGTGTTTAATTTTTTTCAAAAAACGACTATGAATTTAATCGAAATATTACAATATGAATGGGCAATTCGGGCATTAATTGCTTCTTCGATGGTGGGCGTGATGTGTGGCATTTTGGGCGTTTTTTATTGTCTTGCGCAATATGTCTTTGATTGGCGATGCCCTTTCTCATGCTATTTTGCCGGGTGTGGTTTTGGGCTTTGTAGTAGCTGGATATAGCTTATTGGGCTTTTTTACGGGCGCAGTGATAGCGGGGTTGTTCGCTGCTGTGGTCATTACTTGGATACAGGAAAAGGTAAAAACCAAAAACGACGCTGCTATCGGCATCGTATTTACGGCTATGTTTTCGATTGGCGTGATGGCCATTTCTCGCATTAGCCGCAATGATGGCGTTCATCTGGATTTGAAAGATTTTTTGTTTGGAAATGTTTTGGGCGTTTCTGACAATGATTTGTGGCTTACTTTCGGCATTACGATTTATGTTATTTTGAGTATTATCGTTTTTTATCGCTACTTATTTGCTACTACTTTTCAAGCTGTAATTGCCGAAACTATAGGTATTTCTGTGCAAACGGTACATTATTATTTGATGCTTTTGTTGTCGTTTGCCGTGGTTGCTTCTTTGAAAACCGTTGGCGTTATTCTGGTAGTGGCGATGCTCATAACGCCTGCTGCAACGGCTCTTTTGCTCAGCGACAAACTCCAGCGAGTCATTATTATTGCTGGTTTTGTCGGTCTCTTGTCTGCTATTTTTGGATTGATATTAGCCATTCAACTCAAAACTACTCCTGGGCCTGCTATGGCGGTGGTCGCTACTTTTATTTATATTTTGGCAGTTTTGTTTTCTCCAAAGAAGGGTTTGTTATTCAAGTCCATTACCAAACGCCAAACGCAACAAAAAATACAATTAGAAGATACTTTAAAACAGACCCTCAAACTCCATGAAAGACAAGCACTTACGTTTTCTAGCTTAACGCAACGCTTGGGCTGGAAGGAAGGGAAAGTCAAATATTTTTTAGCCAAATTGGATAGAAAAGGGCTGGTTAATTTTAATAAAAATAAACTAGCAATAACGGGAAAAGGCATCGAACAAGCCAACAAATTGGTGCGAGCGCACCGCCTCTGGGAGACTTATCTTGTGACGCAAATGGGCTTGAATAGCGAACAAATACACGAAGAGGCAGAGCGTTATGAGCATATTTTGACCGAAGAACTCGTTGATGATTTGGAGCATCGCTTGGGGTATCCTGCATTAGACCCTCACGGTTCGCCTATTCCTAAAAAGAAGATTATTTCAAATTTGAAATTGAGCCAAATTGGTAAAAATCACATTGCTATCATCGACCAACAACAGCCCGAAAAAATCAGTGTCGAGCTTTGGAAAATAGGATTGTTGCCGCAAAGCGAAATCGTTATTATGGGATTCAAAGGTGGAAAAATGAAAATTCGACAAAACAATAAAATCTTTGAAATTCCAATAAATTTAGCAGAACAAATCGCCGTTTTGGAAGTTGTCAATGAAGTTTAGTGATGCCTTAGTTTTTCTAAAAGCATTTGCCTTTTCTCTTCGTTTATTCCATATTTGGGTGTTGGCAAGTTTAGTTTTTTATAATAAGCAATGGTACTACTTACGCTCTGTGAGAAGTCTTGAATGTCAATTTTAAAGTCATTCAGCAACTTTTTGTTACTAAAAGTCATGGTGTCGTTATCTATCCAAAGCGGCATATCCATCCATTGACTGATATTATTTTCATGCAAAAAAGTAGGCGTAGCATTTACTTTTGCTGGTTTTATGTTTTCTAAAGTTTCAATGGTGGTTAAGATTTTCCCGATTGAAGTTTGAGGATAAGAAATAGCGTTATATATATTTGAATGCTTTTTGAGTGTCAATGCTTCGATTATCATATTGACCAAATCGTGGACGTAAGTTAGCGAAAGTTGGCGTTCTCCATTATCTGGAATAAGTAGTTTATCGTGCTTCAATGCCTGATAAATCCAGTAATAAAATCGGTCAGTATGGTCATAAGTACCATACACTAAGGCTGGACGCAAAGCAATGTAGTCTATTTTTGATTGCTGCAAAATGCGTTCGCATTCGGCTTTTCGGTTGCCGTAACTTGCATTAGTAGTATCTGAACGTTCTTCGACGGAACAATTGAGTATCTTGTTTTTTTCGTCGAGAAGCGTCGTTGATTGCTCTGGCATTTCATAAACCGAGCAAGTAGAGACAAAAACCAATCTTTTGATATTTTCGCCAATTGCCTCCAGCATATTTTCCAACGAATGCGGAAAATAACAAGATACATCAATTACACTATCCCATTCTTGGTTTCCTATTTTAAAAATATCATCGGTATTTCTATCGCCCGTTATTCGCTTGATATTTGGAAAAAGATGAGATTGCGTCTTTCCTCTATTGAAAATGGTAATATTATATTCATTTGATTTCGAGAGACGTTCCATCAAATTTCTGCCTATAAACTGCGTACCGCCCAATATGAGAAGTTTTTTCATTTATCTGTATTTTAAAAAACGTCAGAAGCCTTGTAAGAGGACTTCCTACAAGGCTTTTCCATTTTTTCATAAAATTCTTTCAGTTTTACTCTACCACTATCTTCTTACTCACACGCTCCTCTCCTACTTGTATTTCAAATAAATAAACACCTGACTGCAAGTCTTTTACGCTAATATTTTCATTCGATTTTATATGATTAAGTTGTCGGATAAGTTGCCCATTAATAGCATAAATATTGAGTTGGTCAATCGTTTTTCCATTTGTATTAATTCTTACAAAATCAACACTAGGATTGGGAGAAATCTTTATTTGAGTAAAAGGATTTTCTACTCCTTCATCACTTGTAATTGAGTTTTGAACATAAGTAATTGCAGCACCTGCATTCATTCTACCTGCGCCATGATACTCGTCCCAACCTGCTATATCTTCGCTAGGGTCGCCTACTTGGTCATCAGATGTATTTTTAAGAATGTCTCTAATGGCCTCTACACCAAGCGACGGGTCGAGCGATTTCATCAACGCCACTACGCCCGTTACCAATGGAGTAGCTTGCGAAGTACCGCCCCAATATGAATTGAAATTAGTATTAGAACTATAAGACAAGCCATAAATAGGGCTACCTGAGCCACCAAATCTATATGTGCGCCAAAACTACTGCCGCTTGTAGCACTCCAAAAAAACGGCGACGCTCGCTTATCATCTACTCCCGTTGCGCCTATTGCGATAGAGTTGGCATAAGCCGCAGGATAATGAGCAACATTATTATCTGTATTCATCATACAAACCACAACCACTACATTGTTCGTGTGTGCGTAATCCACCGCTGCCTTCATCGAAGCCGAATAACTGCTTCCTCCAACAGACATATTAATCACGTTTGCGCCATTATCTACCGCATAAAAAATAGCTGCCGACCACCACGAATAGTAACCAAAATCGTTGTCATTGAGGATTTTGCCAATCATCAACTTACAATTCCAGTCCACGCCAGCAAGCCCCGTGTTGTTATCGCCCGTCATGCCTACTATGCTCGAAACGTTGGTTCCGTGTCCATAAGCGTCGTCCGGATTATTGTCGCTATAAGCAAAATCCCAACCCTGAAAATCATCTATGTAGCCATTCGCATCGTCGTCTGTTCCGTTGGAATTATTATCCGCATAGTTGCGCCAAATACGACCTGCAAACTCAGGATGGTCAAGTTTTGAGCCAGAATCAAGTATCGCAGCTACTACGGTAGAATCTCCTTTTGTAATGCTCCACGCATCTTCCATTTTAATATCTGCGCCTACTTTGGCTGTGCCGTTGAATGTGCCGTCATTATAAAATTGCCATTGTTTATTATAGTTGGGGTCGTTGGGTGTAAAACCTTGCACTCCGCCACCATGCCCTATAAAATTTGGTTCTGCATAATCAAAAAAGCCAGATTCCATATATACTTTTGCCAATGCTTCTACATCTAAAGATTGACTAAAACTAATAATCAACATCTTGTCCGTGTTCGGTCGATTTTTCATTGCCTTACGAGGTTGGCTTTTTATCAATTTTTCGATAGATTCTACTTCGTATGCTTCATTGATTTGGTCAATAGAAGAAATCCCCAAAGTGGTCTTTCCTTTTTCAAAGGTATAAGGAATGACTTCTTTTATTTTTACAATAATTTCATCTTCTGCGAAGTTGTTTTCTTGGGCTTGTACTTGAAAAGAAAGAGTAAATAACAATAAAAATACTAGTAAAAATTTTCTCATTATGTCCATATTTTAGGTATTCGATGAATAATTTTTTTTTAGAACCAAAGTCGTTTAACATACGAATGAACCGCAAGGTATGTTTTCATTTTTAACTATTTGACCCGTTTTTTTATAAAAAAGGTGAATTTCTTACTTCGACTCTAAGGTTTGCTGGTAGCCGCATACATTTTCAAAATACTCTCTTCATTGGCAGCACAAACGCCCTTTTCGGTGATTAAGCCTGTTACTAATCGAGCTGGTGTTACATCAAAACCATAATTGATAGCAGGGCTTTTCAATGGCGTGAGCAATACATTTTTGATGTTTTCACTTTCCAAACCTTGAATATATTTGACTTCATCGCCACTTCGAGTTTCTATTTCTATGTCTTTCAATCCGTCTCGTATTTCCCAATCGAAGGTAGATTCTGGCAATGCCACATAAAACGGCACATTGTTGTCGAAGGCAGCCAACGCTTTGAGGTAAGTTCCTATTTTGTTAGCCACATCGCCCGTTCGGGTCGTTCTATCGCTGCCTACTATCACCATATCTACCATACCATGTTGCATGAGATGTCCGCCTAAATTATCCACTATTACGGTGTGCGGCACGCCATGTTCGCCCAATTCGTAGGCGGTAATTCTTGCGCCTTGATTGCGAGGGCGAGTTTCGTCCACCCAAACATGAACGTCAATTCCAGCGTCAAAAGCCGCATAAATTGGCGCAGTAGCCGTTCCATAATCCACGCAAGCCATCCACCCTGCGTTGCAATGTGTGAGAATGTTTACTGTTTTTCCGTTATTGGCTGCACTTATTTTTTTGATAATTTCTAAGCCATGTTCGCCTATTTTCTTGCAATGCTCCACGGTTTCTTCTGTAATTTGACGAGCGGCATTGAGTGCCAATGCTGTTTTTTCTTCGTTATTTTTTCCGTCAGAAATGGCAATTCTTACTTGTTCGATAGCCCGAAAAAGATTGACTGCCGTTGGTCGAGTAGCTTTTAAGGTCTGGATAGCATGAGAAACCGTATTGTCAAAATCAGATTCATTGGCATTCAAAACGGCTAAATACATCCCGTAAGCCGCCATTGCGCCAATCAATGGTGCGCCCCTGACGTGCATTTCACGAATGGCATCTGCCGCCTCTTGCATGGCGCCGATGTTTTCAATCACCAATTGATGCGGCAAATGTCGTTGGTCAATTATCTGAATGACGTTTTCGTTGAGTTCCCAAATCGTTCGGTACGGTTTGCCTTTTATTTTCATTTTTTATAAATTATTCTTGTCATTACAATTCAGCAAGCTGAATGGATTTTTATAGAAACACGGATGATGCTGCCTTCGGTCGCAGATTTGCGCAGATAACACGAGTAAGGTCTGCGATTATCTATGAATTGTCAGTAATTTCTTATATGAAAAAATCTGTTGCCTCACATCTTTAGTGTGGAGATTAATGAATTGACAGATTCTTGGGCTTTAACCCAGCATTGTTTCAATTTTGAGGTTAAAACCCCGATTTTTGACTTTTCGCCTACCTCGCATTAAAAACCATACAAAGTATAGTGTGTCAAGTTACAAACTTGATAAATATAAAATAGAAGACGGTGTCCATAGCCGTCAGGCTAAGCGTTAAACATCTGTTTATTTGTCCTGAAAGGACAACAGCAATAGCGTAGTCGCCCTATGAAATAAAAAATGTACACCAGTACACCACAGCATTTAGCCCTGAAAGGGCGTGAGCCTAAAATCGGAGTTCATGCCTACGCTCTTTCAGCGCTAAATTAATATTTGTTCCCCTCACAGGGCGATGCCCTGCGTTATTGCTTATCGCCCTTTCAGGGCTTTTAAGCCTATTTTGCCCTTTAGCCTGACGGATATAGACGGTGGTTTTTAATTCCTTATTTGCAAGTCTCTGACTTTCTTTTATAAAGTTGTATAGTTTCAAAACCTCGCACCGAAGATGCGGGGCAATAGATAAAGCTAAATAAGAAATTGCTGATGAATTGTGTAGCAATCCATATCATCTGCGCGAATAGTAACTTTCTGTTTTTATAGACTATACTTCAAACGGCAGAAAGCTGAACATTTTGCCGTATATCAAGCCAAAGCACCTTATTTTTTAGGTACTAATTTCAAAGATTTTACCCGTTTCTACGCCAACATAAATAAATCCATCGGGCGACTCTTTCACTTCTCGAACTCTGCCTTCGTTTTCTACTATTTTTTCTTGTTTGACGACTTTACCATTTTTAATCGTGCAATGGTTTAAGTAATTAAATTTCAGCGAGCCTACAAATACATCACCTTTCCAATCGCCATATTTATCAGTAGAAATAAAAGCCATTCCACTCGGAGCGATGGAAGGTTTCCAGTATAAAATGGGCTGCTCTAGCCCCGCTTTTGCGGTGTCTTTTGAAATGGGAATACCATTGTAATTGATGCCAAAAGTGACCAAAGGCCAGCCATAATTTTTACCTTTTTGGATAATATTTATTTCGTCGCCGCCCATTGGGCCGTGCTCGTGTTCCCAAATTTCGCCTGTAACTGGGTTGAGTGCCATTCCTTGCGGATTTCGGTGTCCGTAAGAATAGATACTTTTCATAGCATCATCGTCATTTACAAAAGGATTATCGTCGGGGATAGAACCGTCGTCGTTGAAGCGGTGAATCTTTCCAGAATGATTGGAGAGCATTTGGGCATTATCCCAACTTCCACGCTCGCCCACGCCTAAATATAAATAGCCATCGTTGTCAAACTCTATACGAGAACCAAAATGACGACCGTCGGTAGAAGCTGGTGTAGCTTGAAACAGTTTTTCTTTGCTAACGATTTTGTTGCCATCCAATTTGAAACGCATCAAAGCCGTGTTGCCGCCTTCGCTGCTTATTTTGCAAGCATACGAAATATAAATCCATCCGTTTTGACTGTATTTTGGATGCACTTTGATGTCCATCAAGCCGCCCTGACCTCTTGTATAAATCTCTGGACCACCTTCTAGCGTCGTTTTTTTCCCTTTTTTAAAAATGGATAACGTCCCACTTTTTCGCCAATCAGCATATCGCCATTGGGTAAAAAATCAATACCCCACGGAATACCCAAACCTTCTACTACCGTTTCTACGTTTACCGAAACGACTTCTGGGGTTTTTACATTAACATTTTGTCGAGAGCAAGACTGCCCCGATACCACTAACACTCCTATGATTGAAAGAGAATAAAAAAGATGTTTCATATTGTTGGTTTTTATATTTCTCAATTGATTAATTCAGGTTTTAAATGTTCTTAAAAGTACGTTTTGTTTGTCAAAAAGTAAATTGATAATTCTTACTTGTCGGTTGCCGACTTATTCTAGTCTCGCTTCATTTCGAGTTTTTCCATCATAAAAAGCACGATATTTTTAATTTCTTCATCTGATAAGGTTTCTGCGTAAGCTGGCATTCCTTGTTCTTTTACGCCATTTTTGATGGCTTTAAAGATGCCGTCGTAGCTTTTTTCAAACATCCATTCTTCCTTTTCTTTAAGATAATCTACGTTTCGTCCGTGACACGCTCCACAATACTGAATATATTGCGCTTGTGCGGTTTCCTTTGACTGCTTCGATGATGGTTTGCACGCTGATAATATCAAAATGCAAAGCAAGAAGAATAAGCTGATTGTTATTATTTTCATAGACTAATGTTGAAAGTAAACATTTGACAAATCTAGTTCCCGATAAAAACTAACGGTTCTATATGGTTTGGGTTGGAATAGTGGAATGAAGGAATATTGGCAGTTGATAGTGCTGATAAATAGTGGCAACTCATTTTTCCAACATTCCATTATTCCTTTTTTACCAATCCAAATCATATTGAGCCAAGTTTTTAATAAAATTACAATTTTTTGTGTTTTTAAAATAAATCTACAAGAAACGGATACTTTTACTTCATTTCCAATCAAGTTGGAAATGAGATAAAAGAGTAACGGCTTTATTTAGAACTGAATTATTAAGGCTCTATATGATTTCGGTTGGTTGGAATGATGGATAAATTGTCAAAGAGCCAATAAAATTCAGCTTTAAAATCTTCCTCTGTGCGTATTGTGTTTAATATGTTTTTTCGTTTTGTATGGTTTTAAAATTACAAATATACTTTTCTTATTGAAAAAAAAACATCTCAATGATAAAGTAGTCATTTTGCGTATCATTAGCCTGTGCCGTTGCCGATAAGATGAAGAATAGTTATGTATGGAGAATGAGCAAAAGAAGGGAAAAACGGTTCAAAACATAAAAAAAGCGCAGCTTCAACAGCTACGCTTACCTAAATAATCCAACAATAAAAAAATTTGACTATACAATTTGAGTTTCTTAGTGATTAAAATCTTAAACCAACTGCG
>CALOED010000265.1:0-1534 GCA_942492005.1 uncultured Saprospiraceae bacterium | reverse complement strand
TGCTGTCCGGTTAACAATTGAATAATTTCAATAAGTTAAAAAATAACTACTCGTTCAACTTGTAATTTTAGCAGGCACTACTCATTTTAAATGACTACAAATTAGGGACTGTCCAAAGGTAAAGATAAAAACTTATAAATCAAATAATTTTAGTTGTTTATGATGAGATATTTCTTGAGTAAGAGCCTTACGCGGATTAGGTTCAAAGATCGAAATAAGTAATTTGCGTTCAAATAAGTTTACTTCCAATAAGTGTAATAATTGCGACGGGCTATTTTTTAGTTGATATCTTTCTTTCAGGATCGCTATAACTAGATAAACGATCATGGCGATCCAAATTTGAGTCTTCACAGCGTTGGGTGAAGTTCCGTAAAAACTCTTCACTTTCAGATTTTGTTTGATCCATTTGAAGAATAATTCAATTTCCCAGCGCGCTTTATAAAGGGCTGCGATTGTTTCTGACGGTAGCACAAAGTTGTTGGTCAAAAATACGAGCGTACGATTCTGAGTCTCGCTTCGAAAACTGATTCTTCGCATCCGTTTAGGATACTTTGCTTTAGAATTTTTGCTGAAGAGCAAAATTTCTTGATCGCTCCTTAGACCCAAAGACTTGTCGACAGGATGAGAAACGATACGTGTCCATTTAATGGATCGCTTTAATCGGCTAACGAAGTATGCATTAGACTGATTTATGCTCCACAACCAATCAAAATCAATATAGGCTCGATCAACCACATAGATGCCTTCGGACTCAATCGGAATTTGGGGGGCGGCCTTAACATCATGGACCTTACCATCGGTAATGGTCAGAAAGGCTGGTATATTGCCTCTCAAGTCGATCATGGCATGCAATTTGATTGCTCCTTTGGTTTGACGAAATTTTGCCCAAGGAAACAAAGACAAAGTCAAATCGATAGTAGAAGCATCTAAAGCATAGACGGCATTATCGACCTCAACGGCCAATTCGGTTTGGGCATACTGCCGCCGTGTACGTTGCATTAATACTTTTGCAAAATCTTCATAGATGCGATAGTCGCGCCGCTCGTTGGCATCAGCCAAAGTCGATTTGGGACTTTGCTCAATGCCGATGTGGTAGAGTTTGCCGGCATGAGCATTGAGCGCCATATCAATGTCACGCAAACTGTCTTCCTGGCGAATATGGGCGAAAATCATAGCAGCCATTTGATGCCAGCATTTAAATTTCTTGGTGCGGTAGTCACCTTTATATTTGTTGACAATGTGTTGAAATTCATACCGCGGCAATAGGGCCAGAAATTGAGCAAAGACATAGGGTAGTCGTGCCATAGTAAATGCTTGCTGAAGTTATGTGCTTGGAAGAAAAGCAAAATCTTCGGTTAAGGTTTGCTGTCCGGTAAAACTTGGACAAATCAGTACGAAACCATAGCAAGCTCAAAAAAAATTACAAGGCGAAAAAGGTGCCCTAAATGTACATTTTTATATAAAATATTAATATGTTATAAAGATTTTTGATCCTCCAGAGGGCTATTTGAAGAAAATTTTATCCCAAAATAAA
>CALOED010000264.1:0-21902 GCA_942492005.1 uncultured Saprospiraceae bacterium | reverse complement strand
TAAGCGAGGAGAACTGTTTGCGCAATGGTGCAATATTGATACGATTGAAAAGTATTCGGAAGATTTTCAGGCTTTGTATGATTTGAAAAAGTTAGCCTTTAATTCGGATGAAGATGATTTTAGCCCGATTTTGACAACTGACGGGAATTTGCTGTTTACAAAAGGAAAAACAGGTAAGCATTATAATTGGTATGTGCCTGTGTATGAGCCTTTTCCATTGGAATTGCATCAAGTAAAAATAACGCCCGATGCCAATCATATTTATAAATTTGATAAAAAAACACGTAAATACAGGGCTTTTTCTAAGGCTGAACGACTGGGGAGTGTAGCGATTTCGTTGGATGAGCAACAAGGCGTTTATATGCGATATGATAGAAAATATTGTGGCAAAAACCATCCAAACCTTATTCCATTTAAGATATTTACGGCTCAGCGTTCTCGCAGTCAATGGGGCTATCATTTGCCTTTTGATTACAATGCAGACGAATACACCGTGACGCATCCTGCTTTTTCGGAAGATGGGCAAACGATTTATTTTGCTTCCGATATGCCAGGCGGGCATGGTGGTATGGACTTATACGCTATTCGATTTGAAGATGGCGAATGGTCGCAGCCTAAAAACTTAGATCTGCTCAATACGGCTGGCGATGAGGTTTTTCCTTATGTTCATTTTGCGACGGGGAAGTTTTATTTTTCTTCCGATGGTTGGGGCGGATTGGGTGGTTTTGATATTTTTCAGACCGCATCTAAAAATCTAAAAGATTGGGAATTGCCTCAAAATTTGGGTGCGCCTATCAATTCGCCATGGAATGATTACAATATTTTTATCAATCGAGATGATAATTATGGGTTTATTAGCTCAGATAGAAAAGGCGGAAAAGGCGGCGTGGACATTAATGGATTCGAGCGGTTAGATTGAGGTTGTTGTCTGCTTGCCTCCCTGGTTGTTGAATTGATTGTTATTTTTATTCAGTCGTTTTTTATATAAAAAAACACCTTTATTCCGTTGGTTTTTCATTTGTCCAACAGTGGCTTGCCCTGTTGCTTTATACTGACAACGGGGCAAGCCACCGCTGGATAAGAAATTGCTGGATTATGTCGGGTTCATCTTTGTTTTAATAAGAAACTAAAAATGCTTCATCATATTTTTTCAGCAAAATTTACTTTAAAAGAGAACGAAAAACCTCCATTTCGAGGTTTCAATGCCAGATTATCCATGCAATAAAACATATTTTATTACAAAAACACATCGTCTAACGCTGTCCTTTGTATTTACTTCACCTCTAATCCAAACTCCCTCGGCGTACAACTTGCCCTACGATAGAAAGTTGTTGAAGAATAGCGGCTGCCCAACCAAAGTATTTCACGCTGATTTGAAAACGCTCACGAACTGCCTTCCAACGCTTTTCGTCAGAAACGCCACCTTCCAAAAACAAACAAAATACATCGTTGTAAAAGTGTTTGGTCTTGACGTTTTTCATGCAGCGAATAGACCAATCAATATCTGCAGCAATGCTAATAGAAAGGTTGTAAGGCTCTGTACAAGCCTTTTTTAGAATCATACATTGGTGGCAAATGACCATACCATTCATAAAACTTTTAGGCGAAAGACGGTCAGCAGGCGGCGTTTTTTTGTGCCATGGTCGAGTGTTGCCCGCTTCGTCAATATTCACGGCTAATCCATAAATAATGTCTGCGCCATTGCTGCCTTTCATGGCTTTTTCGAGCGTATCGGCATCTTTTATCCTATCGCCAGCATTCATAAATACAATATAATCGCCCGTAGCGGTGCGCAAACCTTTATTCATCGCATCGTACAAACCGCCATCAGGTTCGCTGATGAGCGTATCAATATTAGCTTGATATTTTTTGGCAATTGCCATTGTTCCATCTTTCGATTTTCCATCAATAATGACATATTCTAAATTCGGATAGGGCTGATTGACAATACTTTGAATGGTTCGTTCCAAGTATTTTTCGGCATTGTAAGTAATGGTAATAATGGAAACTTTTGGCAGATTTGACATTTGATTACATTTTTTTTATTGGTAACAAAAATATTAAAAAGTTTGTCGAAATCCTTGCTTCTGATTTTCAAAAGCCTAAAGTTAAAAATGTTCAGAACCATACCAATCAAAGAATGTAAGCAGGAAGTCAAAATTAAAACCTGTCCGACTACTCATTAACACAACAGGCACGTTATAAAGATTTACTCACGAAGTTTTCGCCTGTTTTCTGTGTGCCTATTGTGCCTACCTGTCGGCAGAAAGGTTTTAAAAAAAAGCATCAAATATGCTGCAAAAAAATCCGTGATTAGCTATTTCGTCACCAGTTTAATTTCTAAATCAAACTCGTCATCAATCGTTCTATCGCCCAAACCATCAAAGAAACTCCCCGAACCGTAACTCTAAGACATTCTATTTTAAAAAAATCTAAATAATTCAAAGCCTAGTTGGTAGATAATTATAAATATCCTATTTTTGGCAGCGTTTTATTGAAAATATCGAATTTAAGCAAGCGAAATTTCGCTTTATATAAAAAGTCAATTTTCATGGCAAGACAATTGAGCCTTAGAGAAGCATTGCGTGAAGCGATGCAAGAAGAAATGCGTAGAGATGAAAACGTCTTCTTAATGGGAGAAGAAGTTGCAGAATATAACGGAGCTTACAAAGTAAGTAAAGGAATGTTGGACGAGTTTGGTCCTAAGCGCATTATTGACACCCCGATTGCAGAATTGGGTTTTGCAGGTATCGGAGTAGGTGCAGCAATGAATGGTTTGCGCCCGATAGTAGAATTTATGACTTGGAACTTTGCGATTTTGGCATTCGACCAAATCGTGAACCATGCAGCGAAATTCTACCAAATGTCGGCGGGACAATTCAATGTACCGATTGTATTTCGTGGCCCAACGGGTTCGGCAGGACAGTTGGCACAGCAGCACTCCCAAACTTTTGAATCATGGATGGGTAACGTACCAGGACTGAAAGTAATTTCTTGCGTTCATCCAGGAGATTCAAAAGGATTGTTGAAATCGGCTATTAGAGACAATGACCCGGTGTGTGTGATGGAATCGGAGCAGCTTTACGGCGATGTAGGCGAAGTGCCTGATGGCGAATACCTTATCCCAATTGGCAAGGCAGCCGTCAGAAGAAAAGGTACTGACGTGACTTTGGTTTCGTATAACAAAATGATGAAAGTAGCAGAAGCGGCAGCCGATGAATTGGCAAAAGAAGGCATCTCTGCGGAAGTCATTGATTTGCGTACCATTCGCCCGCTGGATTACAAAACCATCGTGGAGTCTGTTAAGAAAACCAACCGATTAGTCACTATCGAAGAGGCTTGGCCTTTCGCATCGGTTTCGGCAGAAATCGCTTACGAAATCCAGAAATATGCCTTCGATTATTTAGATGCACCTATTACTCGCCTCACAGGCGCAGACACTTCTCTTCCTTACGCACCGACGATGGTAGAAGAGTTTTTGCCGAATCCTAAGAAAGTGATTCAAGCGGTGAAACAAGTAATGTATGCTTAGAAAATGAAATGCTAATTTTCGTTTTTAAAAAAAATACAAGCAGCAATGAGGCTTCTGTTATTATATAGCAGAAGCCTTATTTTTTTATCAAAACGAATACCTTATCCCGATGCCGTTCCCGACTTGAATTTCGGTATTTTCAAAAAAAGAATTCAATACCTTGTTCCGTTTGGCGTGTTTGTAATATTGAAAAATATCAAAAACGAATAAAAAGCCACCTTGCAATATCAACGATTGCCCATAGCCTTTCCATTGTTCAGCGTTATCTTCTTCTACCTTTGAGCGTTCCAAAAAATACAAACCGCCTGCCATATAAGCTACATCTAACCCTGTATTGAGTAGCAGTATTTTTTGAATTTTATATTGTTCGGTTACTGTTTTGGATAAATTGTAGCTACTAATATCCGCTCGTTTTGCGCTAAAATAGCCTACTCCAGCCAAAGTCAAATTGACGGCATTCCAAGCCACATTCATTTGATGAAAATAGAATTGGCTTCCTTCGGTTTGCGTCATCATAGCACCACTAAATCCAATATTACCAACCGCCCAGCCGCCTAGTATCAGCATTGATTTTTGGTTGAGTTGCTGCCTATCTTGATTGATGAGTAGTAAGTCTGATGCGGATTGCGCCTCCGCCAGCGTTGAAAAAAGTAAGCAGATGAGAGATAGCGTTAGTGTTTTCATAAATTAGTACTGTCGTTTTTAGTTTTCGGAAATAAGAAATGCAGAAATCTAAACAGAAAGAGCTTCTTATCCGTTATATAAGATATGTAAATGTCTTATATTTGATATATAACAATTTACTAAAATATAAATATTTAGCTCCAAAACCACACACCTTACTGCATTCTGCTCAATAATTAGAGAATTTTACATTCCTTTTAAATTGAAGAATGGCGGTAAGGTGTTTTCATTTTATCATAATACAAATATTCAATCATGAAATATCTCGTTCTCCTTACTCTGATGTGCTTCGGCACACTGACTTTTGCTCAAAAAAAATATGCCGAGTTTTCGGATTCTAATAGAGTAGAGTTGCTTAGCCAAACCGTTAAGAACAATACTATAGACGTTTCGGGCTTTATTCAAAGAGATACGCTGCTGCGCCGCCCTGTTTTTTTGATAGAAAAAAACAAAAAGACCGATAAGAAAGAAAAAAAATTAAAATTTCCGTTGGATACAGCTAAGAATTTTGAAATAGAAATAGAAGTAAAACTAGAAGATGGAAAAGGAGTCATTCAGCTTTGGGGAGCCGCTCGCAAGGATATAAAAGACCCTTCTAAAGACAAAGAGGATGATATTTTGTATCAGATGGATTTGTGGTCAGATGGGATTTATAATGTATTACAGAAAACGTATAAAGAATTTTTGATTGGTATTTCGGATTTAAAAGTCATTAAACCTTTCGACCCTGAGCGACGACGGATTACTATTCGTAAAGTAAATAAAGGGGTTCAGTTTTTTGTAAATAAAAACCTTATCCTCGAAATATTGCCTCCCGACCCCGTTAATGAAATCGGCTTGACACTCGAAGGCAAAGGCATTGAAATTGAAAAAGTAAAGATTAGCTATTTGGTAAAGTAAATGGAAAGATTGGAAAGATTGGACACATTTAAAATCATACAGGTTTTGGGCAAGCCCAAAATAAACCCGTCATAGTAGGATTGAAAGCTGTCTTTGTCGGCAGAACAGGCGCAGATAACACAATAAGATTAGAAACTTTTTGGGATTATGCAATTCTTACAAATGAATATCTAAAAAGAGCATTAAGTCTTGTAATATTTTACCAATTTCTTGAAAAATAAAATTATGCAACGGATTCTATTTTCTATTTCATTTATACTTCTTGCATCTATTGTATCATATAGTCGTGTTACGCACTTCGATGTCCCTTATGGGACAATCTGTTTATAGAATAGTGAAATGAAGTTGATTAGCGTTCCGCTAGGAACAGCCTTTGTGGTAATGAAAAGGCTGTTACTAGCGGAATGCCTAAAATACGCTTAAACTTTAAGCTATAAACAGATTCTCCTTACAGGACACCGTTTTTGCGGAACAGCAGTTATATAGTCAAACTATACTTGGTTTTAGTAAATGTTAAATACTTCTTTTCAACGCTAGAAAAAGTAAAGTCAAAATTTTAAATAAAAAGCATTCAGGTATAAAAAATAATCGGTTACTCCTCGTATAGTTCTTTCCATTCAAAGTTTTTTATCCATCCAGAATTGGCTAACTTTGGACTTCAACTCAAATTAAAACGATGAAACTAAATTTACTTATTCTCTGCTTAGTTTTTCAGTTTTCGGCTATTGCTCAAAACGATTTCTATCACACCAACTTTCTCAATCAATTACAGAATCAGTACGGATTGACGGGTGGCAATTGGGTATTTACATCTAATGACAATACGAATATTCAAAGTGCTATCTCTTATAATGTATTGGTTACTAAGAGTTCGATTACAGGGCAAGACTTTGACCAAAAAGTAGCCCTAAATGTAACTAACCCAGTAACTAACCCTTGGGATGCAGGTTATTTTATCAAAAACACAAATGCTATTCAGCAAGGAGATAAAGTCTTGATGGCGGTTTGGTTGAGAAGCGACAATAGCACAGGCACACCAAGCAAACTCAGCATTTTTGCAGAAGATGCCGTGACTTACCACAAAGAAATTTATATTACCACAACTCTTGATACTCTTTGGAAACAATACTTAATACCCTTTGAGTCTAGTGAAAATTATCCCATAGGCGATTTGAACGTTGGATTTCACTTAGGTTATCAGCAACAAAACTTAGAGTACGGCGGCATGACCATGATTAATTACGGAAATACAGTCGCTTTACAAAATTTACCACACGTTCTAAATATTGAAAATTACTCTGGTGCGGCGGCAAATGCCCCTTGGCGTGCGGCAGCGGCTAATCGCATTGACCAACATCGGAAAGCCAATATGAATATTCAAGTGATTGACCAACAAGGCAATCCGTTGTCAAATGTGCCAGTTCGTATAGAAATGGTGCGTCATCAGTTTGCCTTTGGAAGTGCGGTTACGCCTCGTCGGTTGGCAAATAATTCAGGTTTTGATGCTACTTATCAATCTAAGATATTGGATTTAGATGGCAATGGTCATGGTTTCAATTGGGTCGTGACGGAGAATGCGCTCAAGTGGGACGCTTGGGAAGGCAACTTTGTTTCTACGCCTACCGAAACCGTTAATGCTATTAATTTTCTTACAAATCACCAAATCAAAGTCCGTGGTCATGTCTTGGTCTGGCCAGGCTGGAATGTGATGCCGAGCGATATGCAAGCCCATTCCAACGACCCGAATTATCTTATCAATCGCATCAATGGACGCTTGAATACGATGCTAAACTATCCGGGCATTAAAGGGAAAGTCAAAGAATGGGATGTGATAAACGAAATCGTTCATGTTCGAGATTTGGAATACGCCTTGCAAGGCACAGCAGGCTATACCACAGGTCGAGAATTTTATCCGCAGATTTTCAACCAAACGCAGCAGGAAGACCCAACGGTTATTAAATATATCAATGATTATAATATTCTAAATAATGGTAGCGTGATTGGCGGCGACTATTTATTGTATAAATCTTTTATTCAAGAGATAATTGATGCAGGTGCGCCATTGGATGGAATTGGGCTACAAGCACACATGGGCGGTGCTTTGGTGGCAATCGATTCACTGTATGCCATTCTTGATGATTGTTATCAGACCTTCGGAAAGGATATTAAAATCACTGAATATGATATGTCCGATAATATTCCAGATTCATTGGCTGCTCAATATACAGGCGATTTTTTGACCATGATTTTTAGTCATCCAGCTACGAATGGCTTTTTGATGTGGGGATTTTGGGATGGCGCACATTGGTTGGGCAATGCACCATTGTATTATCAAAATTGGCAGCCAAAACCAACGCATGGCGTTTTTACAGATTTAGTTTTTAATCAATGGTGGACGGATTCTACGCTCACCACAGATGCGAATGGTCACTTATCTATTCGAGGCTTCGAGGGCGATTATAAAATCACGGCTACGTTGAATAGCACGGATGTTATTGCTCATTTAGAACTACACGACGATGTGAATACAACGGTTCAGTTGTTTGCCGTCAATGCGCCACAGGTTTTGAATGAAGTGGATTTTAAAATATTTCCAAACCCTACTTCGGATATTTTAAATATAAAATTACCACATTCGGATGATTGGACAATTCAATTGTATAATGAAATTGGACAATTGATGCTAGAGCAGCATACGAATAATTTGGATGTAAATATTGGAATGCAAGGCTTCACGACGGGGGCTTATGTTTTAAAAATTATTAATTCTAAAAGTGAGGTGATAAGTAAAAAGGTATTGGTGAAGTAATTTCGGTAGTGCTATAAATGTAATACTAGGAGCTTATACTTTCGAGGTTTCAAACTACCGTAGCTGTATAGATGAGAATGGAGTTAAATTTGAATTAAAATCGTGTCAGAGTTACGCTCTTGTAAAGCTAAAAAGAAGCATAACCCTGGCACGGTTTGTAGTGAAAGCCCTTTAGTAAAAGCCTAATCATTTAGAATACTTGATTAACTATTGGGCAAGCCATCCATGATATATGCCGACAACCTATATTTTTGAAGGGTTGCTTTATCCAAAGCTGCCGCTCCGCTAATCTTTTTTAAGCATTGCTCGCTTCGGCATTTACAATCAAAAGGCTCGGTCATTTCCCACTCTGTCGATGGATAGAAAAAAGCCAACTCCTCCCCCATTTCTATATCTTGAAGTGCCACTAATTCCATCTTTGTGGTATCAAAAAAGACATTAGGCGCACAGCTATGATTGACATATTGCAAAAACTGGGGTTTGAGTACAATGTGTTCCGTCTTGCTAATTTGCACGGTGTAGCGAGTAGCATGGTCCAAAACCTCTTCGGGTTCAAACTGGAATAAAACTTCGCCTGCTTTTATTTGAGCAGCAGCATAAGCAGCTTTGTAATCGTCTGAGATAGTTCTGATTTCTAGTAAGGCGTTTTTCATAATAAAAATATTTTATTGGATGCTTTAATGCAAATTATTTTAAACCAGATAGATTGAATCTACTCCACCAACTCATTCAATAACTTTTCGCCCGACTGCGCAGGCTTATTTTCTTTGAGTTTAATCGGCTCGCCTAAGTAAACCAGGCAATCATTTTCTACAAAAGGCATATTGATATGCTGTGCGGAAATAATTGTAATTCGACCATCTTGATGCTTGATAAACAATGGAATATATTTTAGTTTATTTAATTCTTTAATCAATTCATTAAAGTGTGTCGTGGATTTAATTTTAACTTCGTGCGCTTCGTTGTTATCTCTGGCTATTTCATTGATGTGATAAAAATCAGCGAATTTGGTAAACAACGTTCGTTTTTCGTTATCAATCGTTTTTTTGGCTACTTCGTTTTTAGAAATCAGTCGGTATGTTCCATTCTCACCAAATACCTCTTGGTAATGCTTGCAGACGTAGCGATTGACGGTATCGTTAGAAGTCATTGACATCAAATAACCCATATCCAATAAGTCAAAATTTTCTTCCAAATCCATATTATAAATATTGGCTTCTATCACTTCCAAGCCCATTTCTTCCGCTTTTTCTACCATTTCTTCGGAGTTATCAATCAGTACAACGTGCTTGTTCTGCTGCTTCAGATATTTGGCAATTACTCGTGAAGCCGTATTTGCACCTACTATCATAATTCCATCCGAAACCGCTTGTTTTACTTTCAAAATACTCGCCATCAGTCGGGCAGTAGTTGCATTCAGCAATACTGTTCCCAGTACAATGGCAAAAACCATTGGTGTTAAAATCTCGGCTTCTTGAATGCCTTTTTGCATGAGTTTCAATGAAAATAGGGACGCAATACCTGCCGCTACAATGCCACGAGGCCCAACCCACGAAATGAATAATTTTTCGTTGAGTTTCAATTCTGACTTGTGCGTACTCGCAAAAACGCCCAACGGACGAATGACCAAAATAATCACCAAAAAGATAAATAACGTATTGATATTCAGCATCTCTAGCTGCGCCCAATTGATGTTAGCAGAAAGAATAACAAACAAAATGGAAATCAACAAAACTGTCAGCGATTCTTTAAAATCCAATATTTTTTTCAATCGAGGTACTTTCAAATTTGCTAAAGTCATCCCCATCACGACTACTGTTAAAAGTCCTGCTTCGTGCGCAATCAAATCCGACAAAACAAACATTAATAAAACCAATGCCAATGTAAATACATTCAAAAGATATTCTGGAATGTATTCCCGTTTTATCATTTGGAATAAAGCGTGTGCTGCGCCAAATCCAAAGGTAGCCCCTACCAAAAGAATTTTGAAAAAGGAAATTATCGTCTCTTCCGATACTTGCAGCACGCCTCCTGTGTGGTTAGTAGATATAAATTCAAAAACCAATACGGCAACTAACGCCCCTATCGGGTCAATCAAAATGCCTTCCCATTTCAAAACAGCCGCTACATTTTTATTTAAAGGCACATTTCTCAAAATAGGCGCAATCACCGTCGGGCCAGTTACAATAATTAATGCCGAAAATAAAAAAGATAACTCTACTGATAATCCTGTAATATAATAAGTAGCAATGCCACCCCCAATGAAAGTAATCAACGAGCCAAGCGTAATTAGCCGCAAAATAGCCTTCCCTACGCCTCGCACTTCTTTGAATTTCAGCGTCAGACCGCCTTCAAATAAAATCACACCGATAGCTAATGAAATAAAGGAGAACATCGTGTCGCCCGTAAACAAGCCTATTTCATCTCCCTTTCCTATTGGATTTATCAGCTTATACCCATTAAAATATTCCGAAAGTGGTCCTACCATTAAACCGATTAATATTAACGGTAAAATCGAAGGTACACGCCATTTCCAAGCTATCCACTGCGCAAAAATTCCTAAAACAACGATAAATGCCAATTCAGTCATATACAATATGGTGTTTGAATAGATGTGAAAAAAACCCACAAGGAGGAGTTATCCTTGTGGGTTTCCTTAAATTTTGATATTAAATTAATAAAAATATTTGAAGAGTTGTTCTTAAAAGGGGCTTAAAACTAAAATAAAATAGATGAACCCGTTTATTACTCTTCTTCAAACTGCGCCGCCGCATCCAACGCTTCATAAAAACTTTCGCCATATTTACGAATCAACGCATCTTTTACAAATTTATAAACAGGCATTTGATGCTTTTTCCCTAAAGTACAAGCCGCACTGCAAATATCCCATTTGTCGTAATTCACCGCTTCAAAGCCTTCATAAGTTGTAGTGCGAACAGGGTACAAATGACAAGAAATGGGTTTTTTGAAATCAATCACACCAGCTTCATACGCCTTTTCGATACCACATTTAGCAATACCATTCGCTTCATAAGTCAAATAAGCACAAGCCGCATTATCTATCAAAGGCGTTCCATATTCTTTGGCTTCATTATAATAAGTATATAAACCAATCTCTTCAATCGCCTTAATTCCATCGGCGGTCAAGAATGGCTTCACCTTATCATAAATCTCTTCCAAAATCTTCATTTCTTCTTTCTCCAAAGGCGCACCCGAGTCGCCTTCCCAACAGCAAGCACCTTTGCAAGCATCTAAGTTACAAATGAACTGCTTCTCTACTACGTCGTCGCTAACTATTTTATCTTCTATTAGTATCATATAATTTTTTTTGAAAAAAAATTAATTGTTCGATTGTTATGATTGCTAAATTGTTATCGCTCGTTCCTCGCTTATTGTTACATTGCTACATTGCTGCTACCGCTATTAGCATAAACAGCCGTAGCAACAATGTAGCAATATAGCAATCGAACAATTTAGCAATGAAACTACCCACCACTGACAGGCGGAATTAAAGCGATTTCATCATTTTCATTCAAAACCTGTGCGCTATGACTATAAGCATTATTCACTGCAATCATCAACGATTTTAGTGTTGCTATTTTTGGGAATCGCTCTATTAATTTATTTTTTAAATCATCAGAATTAGCACCATCCGCCAACTCCAACTCATATTCATCCGTACCAATTATATCTCTAGTAATTCCAAAAGTCAGAATTTTAATTCTCATAAAAGCTATTTTTCATTCGTTTATTAAGTAAAAGGTTTTATATTCAGATAAATATTTTAACTGTAATATAGGTCACTGACCCATTAAGTGGAGTTGTTTTATATTTACAACTTCAAAATCGCATAAACATACGAACGGAATTGAATATGTCCTGTTTATGTGATAAGATTTAAATATAAAAATACAATTTTAAGCTTTTACAAGATGAAAATAGAACAAATTTATACAGGATGTTTGGCGCAAGGCGCATATTATATAGAAAGCAATGGCGAAGCAGCCATTATTGACCCATTGCGGGAAACTTCGCCGTATATCGAAAAAGCGAATGCCGCAGGTGCAAAGATTAAATATATTTTTGAAACACATTTTCATGCTGATTTTGTTTCGGGTCACGTGGATTTAGCCAATAAAACGGGCGCAAAAATCATTTACGGACCAGAAGCCGAGACGGAATTTGAAATGCACACTTCAACAGATGGCGAAGAGTTTCAACTTGGCAATGTAACGTTCAAAGTGCTGCATACGCCAGGACATACGCCCGAAAGTACCACCTTTCTTTTGAAAGATGAAAATGGTAAAGACCATGCGATTTTCACAGGCGATACCTTATTTATAGGCGATGTTGGTCGTCCTGATTTGGCGCAAAAGCAAGGACATCTAACCCAAGAAGACCTTGCAGGTTGGTTATTTGACAGCCTTCGCCATAAGATTATGCCTTTGGCGGATGATGTTTTGGTGTATCCAGCACATGGCGCAGGTTCGGCTTGTGGCAAAAATATGAGCTCTGAAACTTGGGACACGCTCGGCAACCAAAAGAAAACCAACTATGCGTTGCGTGCCGATATGACCAAAGAGGAGTTTATCAAAGAAGTAACCGATGGGCTTTTGCCGCCACCACAGTATTTTGCAAAAAATGCAAAACTGAATAAAACAGGTTACGAAAGTATTGATGTGGTGATGGAAAGAGGTGCAAAGGCACTTTCGCCAAGAGCATTTGAAGCGGCAGCCAACGAAATGGACGCTTTGATTTTGGATGTGCGAGATAAATCTGACTTTGTAAAAGGCTTTATTCCCAACTCCATTTTTATTGGTTTGGGTGGGAGTTTTGCCCCATGGGTGGGCGCATTAGTTCCTGATTTGAAACAAAATATTCTTATCTTAGCTCCAGAAGGGAAAGCCGAAGAAACCGTAAAACGCCTCGCTCGTGTGGGTTATGATAATGCGATTGGCTATTTAGAAGGCGGATTTGATGCTTGGAAAAACAGCGGTGGCGAAGTCGATACCATTGACACATTTTCAAATTTCGAGGATGTTCACAACGAGACTATTCATATTTTAGATACTCGTAAGCCAAGCGAATTTAGTTCAGAGCATATCAAAAATGCACAACACTTTGCCTTAGATTACATCAATGAGCAAATGAGTGAAGTCAGCAAAGACAAAGAATATTATATGCACTGCAAAAGCGGCTATCGTGCTACGGTTGCGGCTTCTATTTTAAAATCTCGTGGTTTTGAGCACCTCCATGTCTATCATGGATTGATTGACGATGTGATTGCATCGGATAAAATCGAAACGACAGATTATGTTTGTCCGAGTACTTTGAAATAAAGAAGACAGTATCGGATACCTTTTGATAGAACTTTGATATAAAACCAACCATACCAAAACAGCTATTTTTAAAACTACTTTGGAAGTATCCGGTAGTTTTAAAAATAGCCAAAAACCAAATTATGCAATACGGATTCGTGATTGATAATCGTAAATGTATTGGTTGCCATGCCTGTACGGTAGCTTGCAAATCGGAACATGATGTGCCGATTGGAGTAAACCGAACATGGGTCAAGCAGGTCGAAAAAGGCGTTTTTCCAGATACTCGACGTTTGTTTTCGGTCATGCGCTGCAACCATTGCACCGATGCGCCTTGCGTAGAAATTTGTCCAACAGAAGCCTTATTCATTCGAGATGACGGCATTGTAGATTTTAACAATGACCGTTGTATTGCCTGCAAATCGTGTATGCAAGCCTGCCCCTATGATGCTTTATACATTGACCCCGAAACCAGCACCGCAGCCAAATGTAACTACTGCGCTCACCGAGTGGATGTGGGTTTAGAACCCGCTTGTGTCAATGTTTGCCCGGAGGAAGCCATCGTTTCAGGCGATTTACATAATCCAGAATCCACTATTGCTAAACTCTTATCCAGAGAACAAGTCACTGCCAGAAAAACGGAGAAAGGCACAAAGCCCAACTTATTCTACATCAACGGCGATGAGTCTTCGCTCAATCCGACTGCTACCGAAAAAGGCGATTCTTATCTTTGGAATGCGCAAACTACTGGCGTTGGTCATTTTGCGAAATACGCAGAAAAATTATCTTTCTCGAATGGTGACGTTTTGGATGCTTTGATGCAAAAGGAAGACAATAAGCCTTCGGCAAGAGAAATTGCATCGAAAGGCGCAGCAAAATCCGTTGATGTGCTAATGGGCAAGCCTCGCAGAGTGTATGACACCCCCGACAAAGGCGTGCTTTGGGGTTGGGAAGTTTCCGCTTATGTTTGGACAAAAGCCATTGCCGCAGGTGCATTTCTGATTCCTTTCTTAGCCTTTTTATTAGGGAATATCGAAGTCAGCGCAGCACAAAACTGGTGGAGTTTGGGACTTGCATTGTTCTTTCTGACGGCTACGGGCTTGCTTTTGGTCTTAGATTTGGACCAACCCCAACGCTTCCTATACGTCCTTTTGCGTCCGCAATGGAACTCATGGCTCGTGAAAGGCGGCTATGCTATCACTTTTTTTGGGGCATTATTGACGCTTTGGGGCGCAGCCATGTTCTTTGAATGGACAACCATTGCACATATTGCCATGTATGCCGTTGCTGCTTTTGCTTTGCTTACAGCCGTTTATACGGCATTCCTTTTTGCACAAGCCAAAGGGCGTGATTTTTGGCAAAGCCCAACTTTAGCCATTCACATGTTGGTGCATAGCTTTATGGCTGGAGCAGCTATTTTTGGAATTGTCGGCTTATTTGTAACAGGTACTGCCGATTGGAACGGGCTTTTACAAAATGTTTTATACATCACGCTCGGAGTAAATTTGGTCACGATGTTGTTTGAATTAACGACTCCACATCCAACTGAAGACGCTAAAACGGTAGTAAAAATGATTACTAAAGGGCGTTACAGCAACCTATTTTGGCTAGGCGTTATTCTCATTGGAAATATTTTGCCATTGGTCATTTTATATTTTGGCGGCACGGACACCACAATGTTAGCAGCAGCAGGCGTTGTTACTTTAATCGGCATTTATTGCACCGAACATATTTGGGTAGAA
Source organism: uncultured Saprospiraceae bacterium (assembly GCA_942492005.1). GTDB lineage: Bacteria > Bacteroidota > Bacteroidia > Chitinophagales > Saprospiraceae > CAKZLL01. The sequence continues at coordinate 6,917 of CALOED010000264.1, read as the reverse complement.
GCACCTCAGCGTATTTCTTTGACTTAACGGTGATTGAATCGGTTCTTTCACAATTATCAGCAATTACTCGGATAAACCTCGTGAGAATAGTTTTTGTCAAAGAATCATTTAGAAGCATCAAACAAGGCAAGAAGCTATTTCAGAAAAGTTTGTTTATATACTCCAAGGTAGCTTACTGCCTTGTTTACATTGAAAACCAAAGTACAATGGCACAAGCCACTATTGGAGGAAAGATTAACTTATTTTTGAAACATTGCAATAATCATACATCTCATCAAAAACTTTCTATTTTTGCCGCTGTTACATTTTCCTTTTATCCATTTTATAAAAAAAATAAAGGTTCATTGACAATTTTTGCCAAGATAAAACCCTGAAAGGGCGATAGCTTCCGCCCTTTCAGGGCTTTCTGGCAAAAATTGTCAATGAATCAAAATAACAACCATAAAAGATGTTTACAGGTATCATTGAGGCGTTAGGAACGGTGCAGCGAGTAGAAAAAGAAGGGACTAACGTGCATTTTACAATAAGTTCGGCTATCTCTAATGAATTGAAAATAGATCAAAGTGTTTCGCATAATGGCGTTTGCTTAACGGTAGTCGCTTTAGCGGAAGGCACACACACGGTCACAGCCATCGAAGAAACCTTAAAAAGAACTAACCTTGGAGATTGGGGAATCGGCACAATCGTCAATCTCGAACGGGCAATGTCGGCAAACGCTCGCCTTGACGGGCATTTGGTGCAGGGTCATGTGGATGGCATCGGTAAATGCGTAGAAGTGCGAGATGTGGATGGTAGTTGGTATTTTTCGTTTGAATATAAACCATCGCCTGAGCATTTGCTCGTTGATAAAGGGTCGATTTGCATCAACGGGGTAAGTCTTACGGTTGTAGCACCTACGGCTAATTTATTTTCAGTAGCCATCATTCCATATACTTATGAGCATACCAATTTTCAAAGCATAAAAGTAGGAACGACTATCAATTTGGAATTTGATATTATAGGAAAATATATTGCCAAATACACGGCTTTGTATATCAAATAGTTTTCGATTCCTTGATTTTTGGCCTTTGCTGATTTTAGAAAAGGCTGGCATTTTTTCTGCCAGCCTTTTCATTATTCTTTTGCAAACACGCCCATATTTTCTTTGCTGCTATCAAATACTCGAATTGCTACTACATCGGCTTGCGCTGTAAGTTCTTCATTTGACCAGACTTCACATTTTAGTACCGTTTTCTTGCCTTTTACTTCTATTACTTTGGCTTTGAGCGTCACAGGCGCATCATTGAGCGTCGGTTTTAGGTAATTTACGGTAAGCGTTCCGGTAGCATAGCGATAAATCGGATTGGTGTCAAGTGTTCTATTTTCGGACTTATAAGCCTCCGCCATAGCGGTACACATCGTGTGGCAATCAATGAGTGTAGCAATGATACCACCGTTCAAAACGCCTTTCCAGCCTTGGTATTTATCTTCGGATCTCCAATGGCAAATCGCTTCTTTTCCTTGCCAATAGCTGCTAATCTTTAGCCCCTCATGATTATCTCGACCGCACCCAAAGCAAATATTACCTGGCATGAAGTCTTGAAAATATTTGGTGTCTGTTGGTTGAATACCCATTAAGTTTTTTTTAATATTTTTGTACTTGTTTATTAAAAAACAAAACTAAGCAAAACCTTACAATTTCGGTATTTTAGAATGTTTTTTGAAAAAAAATCTAACAAAAATTAAGTGTTCCTTAAATTTTATTTAACATCTAGACTTGACTCATTGGGGTAAATGCCCGTATTATTGCACACAGAAATACTAACTTTAAACCGAACTTAAAATAAAATGAAAAACTTAACATCTACAACTATTAAAAGGCAATATAGTTTAATCGCCTTGTATTGGTTAATTATCGCCTCCGCTGTATTTTTCTTAGTCAAAGTTCATCAAGATATGCAAGCTGCTTTACCAACAGACCAATTGATGCCTTAAATTGGAGCAACCAAAAATAATTACATTTTAAAATTATTAAACAAACGATATTGGGCTATTCAGCTTTTTTAGGCTGAAATAGGTAGTAAAACATTGTGCCGAATATGCCCAATATAAAGATGATAATAACGCCATTCCCTAAGCCTTTAGCATGGCCGAGTGCTGTTTGAATTGTAGTATAATTAATATAAACAAAAGCGAACACCAAAAGTACATTAATCACTCTCATCATGCGGGTGGCTTTACTATACTGCCTCATGGCATTTTCTTCTGTAATTGAAACAGTATAATTAAATAAATGAGGAAAACGATTGAGGTACATCATACCTACGGCAAGCAACAAACCAACTATTGGCAATACCCAAACGCTCGTTTTGCTGCCATAAGCATCGGGTTCTCCTGCGGCATTGAAGTGAGTAGGAATTTGGTCAGGCAAGCCACCGTAGTAATAAAAAGGTAAAGCAATTAGCAAAACTAAACCCATAATAACAATACTGTCAAGTGCTTTGTCGGTACTACTCGGGGGAATTTTGATTCTTGGTCTTGGCATTTTTTATCTTTTTTTCACTTTTCGTAATAGTTTTTTTGTAAAAACAAAAAATTAAAACACTCCTCTCCTATTTTAGAACTCCGAAGCCTTTATTTCTCTATTCCACAATTCACCACCTTTATTATCAAAAAGCGTAATTTTTAATGCTCGTTCCGTTCGTTTTCCATAAAACTCAATTGTTCCAAAATTGCGTTGCGATACCAGTGTTCCTTTCTCTCGTAGCTTATTCGCTTCTTTTTCTCCAAAAGTACTAAAGCCAGCCGTGAGCGGAGAAACCGTCAAATCGTAACACGTCCAGCCATTTCCTGCGGTGTATTTGCTCAATTCGGAATGGTGTCGGTCGCCTGTAAGAAAGATTACGCCTTTGATATTCTCCTCTTTTAAGCGTTGCAAAATATAATTTCGCTCTTCTGGATACATTGCAAAAGTTTCAAAATCATCTACGGTATTCAAGAACTGACCGCCCACAGCCACCATCTTAAACGGTGCGTAACTACTCGCCAAAGCATCTATTAGCCATTCTAATTGGTCTTTTCCGAGAATGGTACGCTCGCCCGATTTCCGATTATTCGGTGCTCGAAAGTAGCGATTATCTAGCAGGAAATAATCAATGTCATGGAACTGAAATTGGGTAGTGATGCCTTTTTGTCCATTTACACCATAGGTCGGATTGCCCCAAAAAAGCTGAAAGGCTTCCAGTGTTTTGTCTTTATGAATAAAACTGCGATTAGAATTATTTGGGCCAAAATCGTGGTCGTCCCAAATAGCGTAATTGTGCGTAGTTGCCAAAAGTTTTTGCATTTCAGGCAAGGAACGAGTATGCGTAAAACGATGTAAAATGCCTGTACGAGTAAACCAGTCAGCTTCTCGCAGATAAGTATTATCGCCTAACCAGAGCATCAAGTCAGGTTTTTTGTTGGCTATCACATCAAAAATGCCATAATCTGCGCCATAAAACTCTGCCCGGTCGGTCATATTTTTCTTCATTCACATAAGCACAACTCCCCAATGCCATTTTGAAAGGCGGCGGGTCGGTGCGCCATTGCCAAAGCGGTTGCGTTTTGAATGTCATTGGATAATCAAACGACATCAATGCTCGGTTGATGTAAATTTGGTAGCCGTATCGTTTGCCCGGTTCTACTTGGTCAGCTATTAATTTGGTGGTAAATGCTTCGGGTGCGAAGGTGCTACCTATGGCAGTAAACATCGTATCTGATACGCTTTTGCCTAAGCTATCGAGTTCCCAATAAGCCGCTACTACATCGGCACTTCGGGTAGTTTGCACCCAAATTAAAACTTCTCGCATTTCAGAGTAGCCGAGCATTGGTCCGGACTGCAAGAGCGATTGTTGGGCATTTGCGGAATGAAACATTCCAAGTATCGCAATAAGTATTAGTGTTTTTTTCATGGTACTGAATCGAGTTGGATTTTTATTTTTAAAAGGCTAAAATAAGAAAGTGCTATCACTATTTGTAAAAATAGCAATAGCACTTTTTTGATGAATGGCTGCTTCTTATTAGAAAGACGATTTAGTATTCTGTAAATTCATCTACAAAGTCAGACTTGATGTGCGGATATTCATCTTGAACAAACTCCAACGGCTTGCCTACACCTACTGTGTTTGCGTCACGAGAAACGGCATCCGAATATTTGAATGAATTTCGAGCAGTTGAAATCGTACCATTATTAACATATTTTTTCGTTACGGCTGCTCGATTATTAGCGTGTGTCATTGGACTTCCGCCATAGGTTGCTCGTATTTTGATATAAGCATTAATGACTTTCATTTCTTCGGCATCGCCCCATGTTTTAGGATTCATCAAGCCCGTTTGCTGCATTGCTTGACGAATACATGGCTTGACATAGCCCGGACGATTGACGTGATTGTCCAAAATCAAACCAACGCCGTATTCTGATGTGATAATGTCGGCTATTGGAAATCCATTGATAGTCATTTTCCAATAGAATGTTTTCAAACGAGAAAGAGCGTGTTCTACTTCTATTGCCTTTATATATTTGTTATGTCCGCCTTTCCAGAACACAAATGACCATTCAGGCCCACGGAATTGATTTTTGTCTTGCGCTCGGTTGAGTTTTTTGCCATTGAGTGTACAAAAACCATAAACATTCCCCGTATCACTAGATACATCAAGTCCGTAGTTTCCGTAATATTCTGCAAAAATCTCAGGCTCAGCTTCTTTTATTTTTTTGAGCAACGATGGCAATTCTCCCGAACCGTGCTTGGTACAGGGTCCATTGAAACATTCCAAAAGTCATAAAGCAGTTGTCCCAAGTATTGACGGCATCTAAGTTTCCTTCATTTTCAGAAACCGCCATCATAACGTTCATAGCAGATTCTGTGATGCTATAATCTGCTAGTAAATCCTTATTGTTCTTAATAAAATCCATCATTTTTTCAGAACCATAAGTAAATCCACCTTTACGAAAACGCTTGAATTTTTTAGTTGCCGTACCATCGGTGACTACGTTGTACTTACCTTGAACGGTGCTTTTGATAGCTGCCAAACCTGCGGCACTGCTTGCCACACTACTGCTACTGCTCGCTGCTGGAGCGGCTTCTACTGTTTTTCCACTATTGTCGCTTTCTGCTGTTTTGGCAGGTCCATCTGGGTCTATGAACCAATCATCGCCTAATCCAGCGGTATATTTATTCACTATAATTTGGGCTAATTCTTTAGTTAGTTTAGTCCCGTCGGTTTCTACGCCTTGCTTTGCGCCAAAAGCTGCTACGGTTTTAATCGTGCCACTTCCATAGTCGCCATCTGCGCCATAGCGTTTCCACTTGAGCGATTCTCCCCAGCCCAAATCATTTAGGATGGTTTGTAAAGCTACAATGTCCGCTTTTTCTTTTGAACCTTTGAAGTATAATTTTTCGACTTCATCATCATTAATTGCATCTTGCAAATAACGCAAATCATCCACGATATTATAAAGACGTACTAACCTATTGGCAGCATCTTTTGATACCGAAGAGCCATCGCCTTTTAGCTTGTTTCTTTTATTAAACTCTTGCATAGCTGCCGTAGTGCTGCCGCCATAGTCTCCATCTGCGCCAAATTTATCCCAATTTAACTCTTTGGTATAGCCAATTTCTTTAAGCATATTTTGCAATGCCATAATTTCAATTTTGGCACTTGATTTTTCTTCAAGTTTTCCTAAACCGTTGTTATTAGCTAAGTTACTTATAGTTGATGAATATGAAGCCATTTTGATTTTTGATTAAAGATTAGATAATGATATTATACATTTCAGATGATGTAAAATGTGTTGATTGTTACTTGATTAGGAGTTGAATTTATAGCTTTTTGGACTAATTCTGAAATTATAATGACTTTATTTATAAATTAGGATGGTATTTTTTTTAAAAAAAGAAAGTATGTAATACGCATTTAAATAAATAAAGTCGTATATTTAGATAAAAAATGGTTAATGGGTAGACGACTAAATTATAAAGAAGAGATCAAAGAAAGTGTAGTTGATTTAGAAGTGCTGGAAAAGAGCCAACATCTGGCATTATATCGAGACCGAGTTCGTTATATACGGTACTTAAAATCGGGTATATCAATGAGTCAAAAAGCAGCATCAGAATCCTTAGGGATAAGTGATCGCCAAGGGCAACGTAACTGGCGCTTATATAAAACCTTAGGATTAAAAGGCTTATTAGCACCACTGAATCCTGGAGCACCGAGTAAATTAAAACAGGAAGAATTAGAAGAGCTAGAGGATCGCCTAAAAGAAGGCGATGTACAATTTTTGCATGAGACAGCCACTTACATAAAAAAAGAATATGGTCAAGACTATACTGTATCAGGAATTCACTATGTTTTCAAACGACTAGGAATAAAGAAAAAAACAGGTCGTCCGACGAATATTCGTCAAGATAAGGAGGGGCTAGAAGTTTTAAAAAACTTTAAAAACTTAGCTCTTCCTTATCAAAAACGAATATATTTCGAGGATGAAATGCGGAGTGGTACTCGGACAGACCTAAAACGTAGGTGGACACCAAAAGGACACCGACCTATCTGTAAGGTTAAAATTGGATACGAGTTTGTTTATTTATATGCAGCATTAAATCCATATAATGGGCATTTAATTGCATTACTTTTACCTTATATATGACTAAACAATGTTTTGAAATATTTATGAATACATTTGAAAAAGTTTCAGTTAAAATATGGGGAAAATAAAATCTTGCTGATTGCTGATGGTGCTACTAATCATCAACAAAGTATTATTCAAACTAATCGGATTGATTTAGTGGTGCTAATAAACTTTTAATCCTAAGGTTTTATATAAGCGCCAGTTACGTTGCCCTTGGCGATCACTTATCCTAAGGATTCTGATGCTGCTTTTTGACTCATTGATATACCCG
>CALOED010000263.1:0-31052 GCA_942492005.1 uncultured Saprospiraceae bacterium | reverse complement strand
GACGTACTGCTATTTCCTATTCCTAATTGCATCTTGGTCATTATCATCATTCAATCCATTAATAGGCGTTCTGCCTGCAAAATAATTATGGTGAATTTTTAAATAATCGGGAGCGGTTGAATTTCTATTATCATTAATAATACTCCCTATTCCATATTTACCAATAAAGGAATTATATGCAATTTCATTATGCTGGCCATCTGCCAAAATCCATTTGAATTTCAATGTTTTTTGAGCTTCTGTGCCATTATAAGTATCAATTTTATTGTTAATAATTTTTACAATAAAATTGATACTTATAATGGCACAGAAAAATTATTAATTAATGAACCAATAAATCGGGACAAAATAAATACTACAATAACACTTTTAGAGATTATTCTGGTTGTTTGACGCTGAGGCATGGTGATAACTGCGAAGTATATGGCAACTACTTTTTTGCTGAAAATAATTTAATGTCGGCGGGTGTTCGTGTGATTGGAGAAGGTCATAAGATTTACAATAATTACATTGAAGGCGTAAATTCCACTAAGCCGGGCGGTTCTACATCTAATGCAACTGGTGGTATTAATGTAACTAACGGTCGTCTCAATAGCGCATTAAGTGGCTATTATCAAGTTAAAAACGCTCAAATAGTTAATAATACTTTTGTCAACTGTGATTATGGATTAAGAATAGGAACAAAAGTAAGCAGTGATTTAGACCAAGAGCCAGTCAATTTAACGATAGCGAATAACATCATGTATAATACAAGTGTTAATCCTTTTCAAACCACAACAACTCCTTCTGGAGCTTATGTCAATCAAGGCAATCTTACGAACTTAGCCAATAGTGTTTTGGTAGATGATGGCAATTTCCACCGATTGACAAGCGGAAGCGCACCGATTAATGCTGGTACTGGAAGTTATTCTTTTTTAACGCATGATGTTTTAGGCGGTGCTAGAAATGCGGTTTTTGATGCTGGCGCAGAAGAATTTGGCGCAAATGGTACTCATTTACCCTATGATTCAACCGATGTTGGTGTAAATATAGGATTTGGGGCAGCAATCGTTTCTATGCCAATATTAGCCATTTCTCCTGCTACTATCAATTTTAATAAAGATGCTGGTTCACTCAGCTTTGATGTTGTTTCAAATGTCAATTGGACAATTACGGAGAATTTATCATGGTTAAGTTTAGATGTCACTTCGGGAAATGGAACAACAACTGTGACGGCTACCGTTACCGAAAATACAACGGGAACAACGAGAACAGGCGATATTTTTATTGATGAAATCGCTGGAGGAAGCAATTTGTCCGATACCATATCTGCTGTCCAATTAAATACTTTTCTGCCTGTTGAAATTCCAATTGTTGGAGCGACAAGCCTAGGAATGCAAATTAAACCTGATATAACTGAAACAAATGCCTACAACGACGACTTAACCAATTATTGGACAGGAAACCCAGATACGGCACAAGAAGTTTCTATCACTTTTGATTTGGATTGTATTCATGAATTGACAGAAATTGGTATTCACTTTTGGAAAGCAGACGAAAGAACCACCACTTTTTCAATAGCCGTGGCAGACGACGCTTCGGGCCCTTTTACAACCATCATTAGTAATGCTATGAGTGCAGATACTGGCGTAACAGTGGAAACAGAGCAATTATTTAGCTTAGCAGGTACATTTGCACGATATGTAAAATTCATTGGTATAGGCAATAGTTCAAGTTCTAATTGGACAAGTATTGCTAATGTAAACATATATGGAAACCTCAGTTGCGAAGGCACTTCAAATGTTTTTGATAAACAACCAATAGATTTAGGCGTAAAAATATTCCCCGTTCCAGTAACTAACGGAATATTGAACGTTTCTTCTACCTCTAAAACATTAGGTCTTATTGAAATATATAATGTCTCTGGTCAGAAAGTATTGACAACTGACGGCAATGGAATATATTCAAAACAAATCAATGTTTCGGAACTTAGCACAGGTATTTATTTTATACGATTTGAAAAAATCGGTGTTGCTAAATTTATAATTCGATAAAATGCTTAACGTGGATTGTAATTTGCCTGAAGGCAGGCAGGTCTCAATCCACGCTTTTTTTAGTCTGTTTGGCTTACAAAAAAAACTGTATGGTTTTCTATGTGCCTATTGCGCTTAAAAAAAAGAATTTTAATCGCTACTACTTGCCATCTACCCTCCAACGTTTTTTCCTATATTTGCTCGCATCAAAAGAATGTAACTCCCACCGTTTCAAAATGATGCAAAATAGCTACTATGAAATTTTTTTTTACACTCTTCGCTCTCTGTTATTATACCGCTATAATGGCGCAAGGCTCGGTATTTGGTACTGTAAAAGACCAAACCAGTCAATCTCCACTTGAAGGCGCAACGGTTCAATCTTCGACAGGAGAAATCACTACGACAGATGAGAATGGTTTTTATTCGTTTACGTTTTCTACAGAAAAAAAAGTCACACTGACATTTAGCTACATCGGCTTTAAGTCGCAAGAAGTAGAAGTTTCTTTTGCCGAATCGCAAGACGTTAATATTGATATTCAACTCAAAGGCGAGGCTTCTATTCTCAATCAAATAGTAGTGACGGGGTCTCAAAATGACAAGAAAGTAGAAAATGAACCCATTTCAATAGAAGTTATCAAACCGAGTTTTATAGCAAGAAACAACATCACCACACTGTCCGACGTGATGGAGCGAGTGCCAGGCGTGCAAGTCATTGATGAGCAAGTGACTATCCGCAACAGCGGTTATTCCTTTGGCGCAGGTAGTCGAGTAGGCATTATCGTGGATGGGCAGCCGCTATTGAGTGCCGCTTTGGGCGATATTAAATGGAATTTTGTACCCATCGAACACGCATCGCAAATAGAAGTGATGAAAGGCGCATCGTCGGTTTTGTATGGTTCGGCGGCTATGAACGGGGTAATTAATGTAATTACAGCTTGGTAACGGCTGAACCTCGCACCGAAGTTACTTTTTATACAGGCGAATGGGATACGCCCAAAAAGTGCTTATCGCCAATGGTGGGATGGCGAAGAAGTACAACCTATGACGGAAGGTGTTTATTTGTCGCACCGCTCCCGTACAGACAAATTTGACTTGGTTGTAGGTGGAAATTACCACAAAACGGTAGGCTATTTGAAAAATATGAACGAAGACCGATTGCGATTCAATTGGAAAACCCGCTACCGACTGACCGATAAAATCAATTTTGGTATCAATGGCAATGTGATGAAGCACGAGGAGCGTCGTTGGGTAGTTTGGTTAGATGCAGATACTAATGCACTGACCAATATTTCGGTAGATGATTATATACCATATCGTACTTATTCCATTGACCCTTTTATCAATGCCTATGATAATAAAGGCAATAAACACGAACTCAAAGGACGATTTTTTAATATCACGGTAGATAGACGAGATGGCATTCCCGACTCGCCTGCTTACATTTATTCGGGAGAATACAATTTTAAAAGCGAACTTTCAGAAACTTCCAAACTAACGCTTGGTACTTCTTATCAATATATGTTTGGAGAAGATATTCGATATATTATTGATACTTCGGAGGCATTATTTCAAGCCACTGCCGAAGTTGCAGCGTTTTTTGGGCAATGGGATGCACACTTTTTAGACAATCGATTGAATGTGATTGTAGGTTTGCGAGGAGAATACATCAGTGCTGGAGACACTGCCTTTCAGGGAGTTATTCCTGTTTCTCGATTAAGTGCAATGTATAAATTAGACGAAAAAAGTCGCTTGCGTTTCAATACAGGGCAAGGCTACCGAGTGCCGAGTTTGATTGAAAGGTTTGCAGACTCACCTATTTTAGAAACGGGAACGCCATTTTTGCCTACCATTAATCTATTGCCCAATCCGACAATTGAGCCAGAAGTAGGCTGGAGTATGGAAGTAGGATACAAGCGTTTATTCAAAGGCGGCGCATTTGATGGCTATGTGGATGTGGCATTATTCAATATGGATTATTGGAATTTATCGGAGTTGCTATTTGGCTATCATGGCATTCCGAACACGGCATTAGACATTTCTCAAATAGGTTTCAAAACTGTGAATATTAGCCGAGGACGCATTGCAGGATTTGAAGTCAGTTCTTATATGAATTGGAATAATGGAGTAGTTCCGATGCGACTATGGGGCGGTTATACTTACACTTATCCGGGCGATTTAGATTCGATTGCAGCTAAAAACATGAGCTATTTTGGTAATTTAATTCAAGCATTTTATAATGTAGATGATGAATTGGCTGCTACGATTTTGAGATATAGAAGCCTTCATACTGCTCGCTTTGATTTAGAAATGAATTATAAGCCAATCACAGTAGGTTTTGCTGCAAACTACAATGGCTATATGCACCAAATAGACAATGTATTTATTGGTAAAGGCGTTTATGGCGAACTCCTAGAAAGCTTGATTGGAGGTGAATTGATACCGGGATTTAGTGATTACCGAGACGAAACGAAGGAAGAAGGCGGAACTTGGGTTTTTGATGTTAGAACAACTGTGAGATTAGGAAAACATATTCGTTTTAGTTTTATTATTAATAATGCTTTTAATAAAGAATATTCAATTCGTCCAGGTCGATTGAATGCACCAAGAAGCTTTAATTTTAAAACCCAGTTTATTTTTTAAAAGACTTTAAGCCACGAATTGCACGAGTCCTTTTTACAAGTTCATAAAATTCGTGGCTTAAAAAACGCCTCACTGCTACTCTAATGATACCCCATAAGCACTGCTATTACCCACTAACTCGCCTTCAAAGATAACTTTTCCAATTGATCGTAATAAGGCATACTCTCTTCCAAAAGTGGTTTCAAATGTTCTGGAAAAGGTTTGGTTTTAGGTTTATATGGTGCAAACCCTGTGGAGCGATGCACGCTTTTATACCAATATTTTGCCCACGAGCCATCTTCTGGTCTTGCTCCTGCTTCCCATGTTAGCATATTTTCATCAAAAGGAATTTCAATGCGTTCGCATAACATTTTTAGAATTTTTCGAGGATTCAGTAATACCTGTTTGGCTTCTAAAACGATAATTTCTTGTCCTTTACTTTGCAAATAATTCAGTAATTCAACTTGCAATTTATAGCCAACATCGCTCATGGTAGGCGTAGCAATCTGTTCGTTATAAGAAGGCAACATCTCTTTTGGATGGCGAGTAAGTAGGATATTAGTACAATCATCCATGAAAGACCAATCCATTTTCACGAGGTGATGCGCCATCTGTTTGAAAAAAACAATAGGCGTATCGTGCTGCCCCATCATCATCTCAATGACTTTATTGACATCATTTTCGAGTGTAGCAATCGCTTCATCTGCGCCCGGATGATATTCAATAGCAGGCGAATGAAGCAAATAATGCGCATACAATGGTTCATCAAAAACGGTAGTATCTTTGCGTTGCGCAAACGAATACATCGTAGCCGTTGAGATATTTCGAGGTCTGACCAAAGGTTAATTCTTTTCATAGCAGGTGCTTTTATTGGTTCTTTGGCTATTTTGCCAAATGATTAAAATTTCAATCCAATGTGGTTTTAACCCGAAATTTCAATCCAATGTGGTTTTAACCCATTGTTTGTCAATTAATTAAAGCAATGGGGTAAAACCACATTGGGCGAAAATGCAAAAATTGTCAATGAACCCTTTTATTCTTTCATCCAATGGTGGCTTGCCCCGTTGTCATTGGAAAACAACGGGGCAAGCCACCGTTGGATGAATTAAAAAATACTTAAAAATTTCCAAATAAGAAACTGTTGTATTTATTAACTGATGTTACGCACTTCGGTGTCCTGTAAGGACAATCTGTTTATAGCTTTTTAGGCGTATTTCTAGGCGTTCCGCTAGGAACAGCCTTTTCATTACCATTAAGGCTTTTCAACTTCACGCTCAATCAATGCTTCATACAAGCGGCTGAGTTTTCTGCTCATTTTGCCAAAATTCCCTTCGCCAATCACCCTGCCGTCAATTTTAGTAACAGGCGTAACGCCGCCAAACGTACCTGTAACAAATGCTTCATCCGCTCCATAAACATCAAATAGCGAAAAATGCTTCTCAAAACAAGGAATCCCATTTTCTTTGCACACTCGAATGATATTGGCTCGTGTGATACCATTCATACAATATTGCCCCGTCGAAGTCCAAACTTCACCATTTTTGACCATAAAGAAATTAGTCGCATTGCAAGTAGAAACGAAGCCGTGAACGTCGAGCATCAGTGCTTCGTCTGCGCCAGCTTCGATGGCTTGCACAAGTGCCATGACTTCGTGTAGCTTGCTGTGGCAATTCAAGCGAGGGTCGAGGTAGTCGGGCGAGCCTCTGCGAATCGTGCTGGTGAAAAGGGTAATTCCTCGCTCTTGCGAATCCTTATTCGCCGCCTTATGTTCGGCAATAATGACGAGATTGGGCCCGCTGATGGTCAAGCGAGGATCTTGAGAAGGCGTTTTTTTGATGCCACGTGTTATCATAAATCGCACATGAACGCCATCGTGCATTTCGTTGGCCTTTAAGGTTTTCCAAACTTCTCCGATGAGTTCGGCTTTGGTCATTTTCAAATCCATGCCAATAGTAGCCGCCGCCGTCCAAAGTCGGTCGAGGTGTTGGTCTTGAAATACCAACACGCCATGATGCAATCTCAGGGCTTCCCAAATGCCGTCGCCTACCAAATAGCCGCTATCAAATACGGATATTTTGGCTTCGTTGCGAGGAAACAATTCGCCATTTACATAAATCAAAACATTTTCGTTGCGCTGGTCTGGGAGTGCGTTATGTGTGCCGTGTACCATTATTTTTTTTTAATTCGCTCGCCAAAAATAAGGCGTAAAGATGATTAAAAAAGTGAACAATTCCAATCTGCCAATTATCATAATGACGGACAAAAAGAGTTTACCATGTTCTGGAATAAATGCGAAATTATCCACTGGGCCAACTGCTCCAATGGCTGGGCCAACATTGCCCAAACAGGTAGCCGAAGCTCCAATAGCGGTTAAAATCGGCTGCTCTACATCGCCTAATATGAAAATCATTACAATAGAACTCGTAGCGAATAAAATCATATAAACCATTAGAAAAACTAAAATATGGGTCATGGTGCGTCCTGCGACTACGTTTTTGTCGATTTTAATACGAATGAGACCTTTCGGATGGAGGAGTCTTTTAAATTCGAGGACAGAATTTTTGAAGAAAACCAAATGCCGAATCATTTTGATGCCGCCACTGGTAGAGCCAGCACACGCACCGCCAAAGAGTAAAAGGAAGAAAATCAAAGTCAAAGCGTTGTTCCAAGCGGTGTAGTCCGCTGACACAAAACCCGTAGTGGTAATGATGGAAACGATTTGAAAAGCAGCATCTCGAAACGATTTTTCAAGGGATAAACTGGTGCTGTGATAAACAGATAGCCCAACGATTAAACATAAACCGAGTACGCCCAATAGGTAAAATTTAAATTCGTCGCTTGCCCATACTTTTTTGAGGTTGCCTTTCAGTCCGAAATAAATAACGGTGTAATTCATACCTGCCAAAAACATAAATAATATTAACGGATATTGGTAAAGAGGGCTATCGAAATGAGCAATACTATCGTTTTTGGTAGAAAAGCCGCCCGTTGAAATGGTGGTAAGGGAATGGTTGATGGCATCATAAAAAGACATTCCGCTCACCAAAAACAAAATCAGCGTGAGTAATATCGTCAAGCTCAAATAAATCAACCAAAGCCTTTTGGCGGTTTCTTTGATTCTAGGATGTATTTTGTCGGAAGTTGGGTAGGGTGCTTCTGCCACAAAAAGTTCTACTCCGCCAATACCCAAAAGCGGAAATATAGCCACCGTCAAAACGATAATTCCCATTCCGCCTATCCATTGAGTGAGGCTTCGCCAAAATAAAATACTCTTAGAAGTGGCTTCAATGTCGGCCAGGACGCTCGCTCCAGTAGTCGTAAAGCCTGATGTACTTTCAAAAATAGCACTACTCGCCAGCGGAATAGTGTCACTAAATAAATAAGGCATCGAAGAAGCCAAACACAAGAGCAACCAGCCACCGGCTACAATTAAGTAGCCTTCTCGCTTATTGATTCGGTCTTGTTTTTTGAGGCGAATGAATGGAACGCCAACTACTAAACAGATAGCCGAAGAATACACAAAGCTAGTTGCGTCGCCTGTATTCATCGAAAAAACGACGATAAGCGGCAAGAGCATAAAGCCAGCTAAAAGCACCAATAAGATGCCCAAGACTTTAGCGATTATTTTGTAATTTACCATTTTTATAAAAATGTTGATTTGTATAATTTTGGAACTTGCCGCAGTAGGAAAAGTTAAGCGTTTGTAAAACAAATGAAACCATTTTGACTAATCCTTTTATTTAAAAATATTCTCCACCGCTTTAATTACTTCATACAAGGCAAAAATTATGACTTTATCGCCCTTGCAAAGCTGAAAATCATTTTCGGGTATAAATACTTTGTTTTGGCTGCACACGCCTACAATGATAGCACCTTCGGGCAATCTCAATTCTTGAATAGTCAAGCGAGTAACTCTATTATTTTTATGAATGACAAATTCAATAATTTCGGCATCTACGCCATGGAATGAAGCTATAAATTCGACTTTACCCTTTCGTACAAATCGGAAAATCTCATTGGCTGCCACCAGTTTTTTGTTAATGAGCGTATCTATTCCGATATTTTGAGAAATATGTGTGTAAGCCGAATTATCCACTAGAGCGATGGTTTTATAAACGCCCAAATTTTCAGCCGTAAGGCTTGTAATAATATTGATTTCGGAATTTTTGGTCAGCGCAATAAAAGGATCCATCTGCTCCAAACCTTCCTCTTTGAGGAGTTCGATATTGCTGCATGAGCCTTGAATAATCAAAGTATGGTTGAGGCGTTCAAAGAACTGTTTGCTGATTTCTTCATCTTCAACCACTAGCGACACCGAAAAATGCTCTTCCAATACCTGTGCGGTTTGCAAAGCTAGAGGCGTGTCGCCAGCTATCATTATTCTTTTGACTTGCTTGAGTGTTTTTCCTATGATTTTATTCAGGTTGTCGAGTTCTTTTGTTTTGCTGATGGCTAAGTAAATATGGTCGCTATTCTGAATGCGCATTTCTTCATTTGGGATGATGGTTTTTCCGTTTCTAAGAATAGCAATGGTTCGGACGAGCGACTGATTAGTCAGTTCATTGAGTGTTTTGAGTTTTTGCCCTGCCCATTTAGAATGATTGTCCACCGTAAAGCCAATCACGGTAAGTTTTCCGTTTTCAAATTCAAAAATATCGGTAAACGAACAGCGGTGAATGAGGCGTTCTATCTCTTTGGCAGCCAGAAGGCGAGGCGAAAAAAGCGCATCTATACCTACTTCTTTGAAGTTTATTTGTTGGCTTTCTTCCAAAAATTCACTATTGGTAATGCGAGCAATCGTTTTGGTTGCGCCTAGTTTTTTGGCAAGGATGCAAGCCAGCAAATTAGTGTTTTCGGAAGTTGTGACAGCTATGAAAAGATGGGCTTTTTGGACTTCTGCTTTTTTTAAAATGTCCAAAGAGGTCACGTCGCCTTTGAGTGTTAGCACATCCAAGTGCGAGTTGGCATAATCCAAAATCGAAGCATTCGTGTCTATTAGTCGAATGTCTTGATTTTCTTTGGCTAATAAAGATGCCAAGTGAAAGCCTAAATTTCCAGCACCTGCTATGATGATTTTCATTGAAAAATGGTTGATATAATATTAATTCTAAATGATGGCTTATTACTTTTTTTATTGAGAATAAAAAACAACTAATAGAAACCTTAATTAAGCCGCCACGAAAGTAAAACTAATTGCCTTGTATTTAGATAAATCAAAGCCTAAAAAAAGTAAAAGCAATACTTCCATAGAAATATTGCTTTTATTGATTTTGTTTTAATGTGTCACTACATTTTTAAAATTGCGAACATAACCTGCTGTCTAACAGCCCATTTCTTCTATCGTCACACTTACTTTTTGGAGGTTTTCGGAAATGGTTTCTACCATAATCAAAATGGCAGCGTAGTCGCTCTCGTCGGTTATGTAAGTAATATACCATTGATTGCCCATCATCCCGAAACCTAGCTTGCCCATATCTTTACTTATTAAATCATAAGATTGCGTTTTTTCATTCCAAGAAAACGAAATGTCATTAATAAAAGGGCAAAGTTGCGACAAGGTTTTGATAGCTTGAAACTTATCCCTACTCGGAACAACCATCCATTGATACCTACCGTCATCTTTGTTGATACTTTTATTGGTATGATGTTGCCATTCGGCAAAACCTCTTTCTTTCAAAATATTATTAAAAGTGAGGCTAGGATTTTGTTTGAAGTCTTTTTTGGCAGGCAGCGGCTGAGTAGGAGAGAGGTAAGCATCAAAAACATAACCTTCCTGATTGTTGTATTTAATCTTAGTCATTTTGCCTCGAATGCCTCCAATTACTAAGAAAGGCGACTCTGAATTAGAAGTGATGGAAACCGAAGCACCAAAAGGAATTTTGGTGATAATCGAACTTTTAGGGTCGGAGGATGCACGCATATTCAACTCACTTGCTACGATATAAGCCTTTTTATTGGAAGCCAAAGCAGCAAAAAAGCCATCTCTAGCTTTTTCATATTCAACATGAGTTATTCGGCTTCCTTCTACTGACAATACACACTTTTCAATGAAACCATCTTTGCTAATTTCTATCGTATGTTTTTTATTTTGATGAAGGAGGGGCTTTATCTTTTCCTCCGAAAGTACGTTCGGGAATAGGCGAGTAAGCAAAAGCGCACGTTGTGATACGTCCATTTTTGTATAATAATAATCATCAAAATTAATAGAAATATTTTTGATAACAAGTTGCTTATTGAGAAAAACTTCGTTAGATATTTCAAAACTAGGAAGCCATCCTTCAAAATGATTTTCGGTCTCTTTTTCTGCTGCTTCAACTCTATTGATAGGAAGTAAGTAGCCTCCATAAGCATAACCTATTTTATCTTTGTATAATACTTTTACCATTTTACTGGAAAGATTTCCCACTTTCAGATTACCTTCCGTAGATGCCAGAAAAAAATTAACCTCATCGCCATCCAAACCATCTAGCGCATATACTTTTTCGCCATAAGGAATGCTGCCAATAGTTGTGCTATTTAAGTCTGCCGACTTACGAATATTCAAACCATCATAAGCCATAGAACTCAAAGACGCTATAAACTGAGTAGCTACTTTTACATCAATAGAGGATTTGCCTTCTGAAACGGCTTTTATTTTCAAAATCCTGCTATCAATAGGCAATACGTCATTGCCCAGCATATAACCTTCTATCCCTTCTTGCTGAAATGTTTGGATGTTATTTTGGGCAATGCGCAAGGTAAAGCTAAGCGAAGAGTTGTTGCCGTCATTGTTCGAAGCGTAGTTAGTGATAAAATAAGGGGAGTATTCAGGTTTTTTACCATTTATTTGAATGTATTCTCTATTTGAGTTTCCGAAAGGAAGCACGAAATCAATGGTTTTAGAATCTCCAAAACTAACGGTAAAAACCGTTCCTTCGCCATATTGTCGCTCACTTGTTACAGTAAATTCGAGGTCAATAGTTGCGTTATTTGCTGGCTCAAATACCATTTCGCCGCTATTGCTACTTTTAGAAGTGAGTTGATAGCCCAATTTTTTGTCATATTTATAATCCGCATTCTTATCAGAAGGCTGATAAAACAAAGAAAGGTCTTGCGCTAAAGCGGACTGAAATAATCCTGTAAAAAATAGAAAAAGAATAACTAAGGTCGTTTTCATGATTAATTGTATTGAAAAGTTAGTAATATTATTTTTTGATGGAGTTTTCATAAAAAAGGAGAAAAGCATAAGTTAATAGCCATTATTCACAAAGCGGCGAAGCCGCTTTGTCTATCTTCATTATCAGTTAGTTATGTAATAGGATTTAGTTTTGTGAATAAAGTCTAATAAATAAATAAATAGTGGCTCTTTGACAATTTTTGCCAAAAGATTGAAATTTCAATCCAATGTGGTTTTAACCCATTGTTTACCAATTAATTAAGACAATGGGTTAAAACCACATTGGACGAAAATGCAAAAATTGTCAAAGAACCTAGAATAAATAAATAAATAAATAAATGAATGATTAAGCAGAATCGTGACTCATACGTTTTCAGAGAAATTGCCGCTGTCCGCCTTTTTATTCCACAAAACGCATCACATCATTAATCGTAAATTCCCATTCGGGCGTATAAAGCGTCATATCGAAGTTGGTCGGATACCACACCGTGAAAAGCTGTTGGCTATCAAAATTTTTGAGAATATGAATATCTTGCGCAGGCATAAAGGCTTGTGCGAGCAAAAAAAACACGTCTTCGGCTTTTATTTTCAGCCATATCAACCACGATAGCGGCATGGCCAGGGTCGGCAGGTTGCACAAAAACGTCTCCGATTTGAAGCTCCTGCACGGTAATAAATTCGAGGCTTTCGGTGAGTGAAAGTGGCGTAGAAACTGCCGCAAGTTTATTTAAATATTGCCTAAATGTTTTGTAACTAGGCGTTTTATCTACATCGGTAAGTGCCAAAGTATCTTGGTTTTTGCTATAAAAAACAATTTCATCATACCGTTTTTGGCTATACAAATATTCTGCTCGCAGCCGAATTACAGCATCTTCGCTTCTTTGCAAATCGCCTTCGCTCACATCAATGTCTATCACCGCTTCATGAATGGCTTGCGTGTATTTTTCTTCATCATTATAATAATATACCTTAGAATTGGCTTTTAGCAATGGCAAATGACGGAGCCAGTAGGCAAACGAACCTTCTTCGACTGCTGTGCGACTAAAACCATCGGGCGGCATTATTCGGTTCACTAAAACGTCTTTCGTTTTTAGCCGATTAGAATTGTACCACGGATAAGGTGACAGCGGCGCATCTTCTTTTATTTCTATCTCCATAGCGATAGGAGTCGCGTTCACCCAATTTTTTTCAGTATCAGTATTTTTACAAGATAGGCAAGCGCATAGCATCAAACAAGTTAATAATTTGGTCATGGTTTTCATTTTTAAACTTTGGGAACTTCACTTATCTCTTTATACGACATTTTGCAAAGCTAGTTCATTCCCTCCATCAACTTTTTGCCTACTTCGTATTTATTCTAATGGGATTCGCTATTTTTGCAGTCAAATTAGAGAAGCTATGTTCAAAAAACCATTTCAGAAAAATCCTTTTTTTATAAAATTACTCAATCGGGAATATTGGCCTATGTGGGCAAATTACCTACCTGTTTACCCGTATTACTTGTTTTTGGCGGCTAAAGCACGTTCTTTTTTCTTTTTTACGGCTACCAATCCCAGCATCGAAACGGGAGGAATGCTCGGAGAATCCAAAATTGCAATTTTGGATATGATAGCCGACGAATACAAGCCCAAAAGCCTATTGATAGAAAAAGGAACGCCCATAGCCGTAACCAAAGCCATTTTGGAACGAGAGCAAATAAGTTATCCTATTATAGTGAAGCCAGATGTGGGCGAAAGAGGGCTTTTGGTCACGAAGGTCGATAACGAAACCCAACTCGAAACAGTCCTAAAAGCTAACGACATTCATCTGATAATTCAACCTTTTGTGGATTACAATGAAGAGTTTGCCATTATGTATTATCGCTATCCGAACCAAAAGCGGGGGACAATTACATCAATATGCCAGAAAAAATTTCTTTCTGTAACAGGCGATGGAAAATCTTCGCTCGAAACATTGATTTGGAAACAATCCAGAGCCATTCTTCAGTGGGAAGTACTCAAAATAAAATATGCCAACAGGCTAGAGGAAGTATTGCCCGATGGCGAAACTTTGCAATTGATTCCAATAGGAAATCACGCAAAAGGTACAATGTTTTTGAATGGAAACCATCTGATAGACGAACAGTTGGAGCAGGTTTTTGATAAAATAGTAGATGGAATGACGGATGTTTATTTTGGACGTTTCGACCTAAAATGCCGCTCCGTAGAAGATTTGAAAGCAGGGCAGCATATCCGAATTGTAGAATTTAATGGCGTTGGCGCAGAACCTGCACACATTTATGACCCGAATTATTCGCTTTGGAATACCTATAAAGATTTGCTCAATCAATGGACGCTGATGTATAAAATCGGAACGTCGGTTCACAAAAATCTTGGCGTTCCTTATATGAGCATCAAAGAAATGAAAACCTATTGGAAGGATTTAAAATCTTATAAAGAAGGGTTGAAGTGATTGTTGTGATTGTTGTTGATTGTTGGATTGTTGGATTGTTGGATTGTTGGATTGTTGGATTGTTGGATTGTTGGATTGTTGGATTGTTGTGGGTACTCTAAAATCCTTATAAAAAGGATAAAAGTCTAGGTATCGGACGCTTGCGAAGCCTAACGCTCCTTTTAAATATCTAAATATTTACGGGCAATCGTTAGGCTTGCGAAGCGTCTGATAGCTAATTTGCACAATTTTCTAGATATAAATTCGAGTATTTTTATATCAAAATATCTTTTTAATTTTTTATAAGAAAGCCCTTTATATTTTTACTTAATAACCATATAAATAAAAGTGAGTTTAATTTCATGCGTTTTTTTGAAGAAATTGGACTTTGTAGAGTACACTCAACAATCGAACAATCCAACAATCCAACAATCCAACAATCCAACAATCCAACAATCCAACAATCGAACAATCCAACAATCGAACAATCCAACAATCCAACAATCCAACAATCGAACAATCCAACAATCGAACAATCCAACAATCGAACAATCGAACAATCCAACAATCCAACAATCGAACAATCCAACAATCCAACAATCCAACAATCGAACAATCCAACAATCAAAAACAATCACAACAAGACCATTCAACCATTAAAAAGGGGTATTCATTTACAATTTGGTCTATCTTATATAATGGAGAAATAGTTTTTTATAAAAAGTATGTTACATAGCACTTTTTAAGATTAAAAAAGTAGAAATTTGCAGCGCAGGATTGAACCTGCTTAGAAGTTGAATTTTTAAAAAAATAGCATAATGCGAAAAACGATACAACTGCTTGTTTTCTTTACATTACTCATTGGCACACAACTAACCGCACAAACGGGCGACATTCGAGGATTTGTCTATGACAAAGCGAACGGAAGCCCAATCATGGTAGCGAACGTAGGTTTACTGGAAATCAATAAATTCGAGACCACTAACGATGAAGGCTTCTTTAATTTTTCGGGCGTTCCTGCCGGCACATATACTTTATATGTCTCTTACATTGGTTATAAAAGCGACTCGACTATAATAAAACTTGCTGCTGGAGGAATCGTGAATCAAAGCGTGATTTTGGA
Organism: uncultured Saprospiraceae bacterium; assembly: GCA_942492005.1. GTDB lineage: Bacteria > Bacteroidota > Bacteroidia > Chitinophagales > Saprospiraceae > CAKZLL01. Next base: position 15,712 of record CALOED010000263.1, on the reverse strand, counting down.
AGAAAGTAGCATCGAACTGGATGTGGTAGAAATATCTGCTCGCAAGCAAGAAGCAACTACCGAAGTCCAAATCTCAACAGTGAAATTGACCACCAAAGAGATTAAATCTTTGCCGTCGGCAGGTGGTGAAGCCGATTTGGCGCAATATCTTCAAGTATTGCCAGGGGTTATTTTTACAGGTGATCAAGGCGGACAATTGTATATTCGAGGCGGTTCACCCGTTCAAAATAAAATTTTGTTGGACGGCATGACGATTTACAATCCGTTTCACTCCATTGGTTTCTTCTCCGTTTTCGAAACCGAAACCATTAGAAATGTTGATGTTTTGACGGGCGGTTTCAATGCCGAATATGGCGGCCGTGCTTCGGCAGTAGTTGATATTACTACAAGAGACGGTAACAAAAGCCGTTTTGGCGGCTTGGTAAGTTCTTCGCCATTTCAATCGAAAGTCTTATTTGAAGGGCCCATCAAGCGATTAGATGAAGAAACAGGAGGCGCAACGTCTTTTATATTGACCGCAAAACACGCTACAATAGCAGAAACTTCGCCTACTTTGTATCCTTACGTATCGGAAGATTCTGCAGGTTTGCCTTATAAATATACCGACCTTTATGGTAAAATTTCCTTTACAGGCAAAAATGGAAACCGACTGAATTTGTTTGGTTTTAATTTTACGGACAATGTTGATTATGCGGATATTGCCAATATTGGGTGGAAATCAACGGGTTTGGGTTCTAATTTTAAAATAGTCCCTTCTACTTCCAAAATGATTATTGGTGGTCATTTTGCTTACTCTGACTACGTTTCTACATTTGAGGAAGCAGGCGAACGCCCTCGAACAAGTGGCATCAATGGCTACGAATTGGGCTTTGATTTTACGTTCTATGGCGATAATAGCGAGGTCAAATACGGTATTGAAGTAAACGGTACGCAGACGACTTTGGAGTTTACGAACCCTTTTGGAGTGACGGTGAACGAAGAGCAAAACAATACAGAAATAGCAGGATTTTTGTATTACCGAAAGGCGTATGATAGGTTGGTGATTGAGCCGAGTATTCGAGTTCAATATTACGCTTCATTGAGCGACGGGACGTTTGAGCCTCGTTTGGGTATCAAATATAATGCAGGCGACAACTTTAGAATCAAGTTTGCAGGCGGATTTTATTCTCAAAACTTGATTAGTACCGTTAATGATAGAGATATTGTAAATTTGTTTGTAGGATTTCTTTCTTCGCCAGCCGAAGTCGCAGAATTGAATACCAATGAAAGAGCTGCTCACCGTTTGCAAAAAGCCATTCATGGTGTGGCAGGGGTTGAGATAGATTTGGCTCGTGGCATAGAAGTGAATATTGAACCGTATGTGAAAAATTACACGCAACTTATTAATTTGAATAGAAACAAACTCGAACCTTCTGACCCGAACTTTAGCACCGAAACGGGATTGGCTCGTGGTTTGGACTTCTTGGTAAAATACGACAGAAACGACCTTTTCGTTTGGATAGCCTACTCGATAGGTTCGGTTACTCGCTATGACGGCGAGCAAACCTACCCGACCAACTTCGACCGTCGCCACAACTTGAACTACTTGATGAGTTATGCTTTTGGTAGCGATAAAAGTTGGGAAGCGAGTATTAGGTGGAACTTGGGTTCAGGTTTTCCATTCACTTTGACGCAAGGATTTTACCAGCAGTTTGACTTTCAAGACGGCATCCGTTCTGATTACTTGACGGAAATGGCGATTTGGGTGTCATTTATGATGAAGATAGAAATGCTGGACGTTTGCCATATTATCACCGTTTGGATGCGTCGGTGAAGAAAAAAATCAAGTTTGGAAAATATTCTAACGTTGAAATTGTATCCAGCGTTACGAATATGTACAATCGTGAAAATATTTTCTATTTTGATAGAATCGAATATGAACGAGTGAATCAATTGCCGATTTTGCCAAGTATGGGTATGACGGTTAATTTCTAAAAAAGCTATTTTTAAATAAAAAACCGAAGCACTTTTCTGGCATTAGGAAAAGTGCTTCGGTTTTTTTGGTTTGAATGATTAAAATTAAAAAACGCCCTACATCCGCTTCTTATACTTCTTCGCATAATGAATAAACTCCTTACTGAGTTGCTCTACTTTCTTTGCGGATTTTTCAACATCGAGTTGAGAATACGTTTTTTTCAAAAGATTTTCTCGAGTAGTATTCAATTCATCAATCAAGGCTTGAAACTCCAATAAGTCAAGATTTGGATTGATACGGTGGCGGAGTCGGCGCATCTCTTCCACGTCAAAATTGCAAACGGCTTTTTTGTACTTTGGATAAAAAGATTGAAATTCATTAATTGTAATTTCCAAAAATTCTTGCTGAACTGCTTTATCACCATTAAAAACCGCTAAAAATTTATCCAAAGTAAAGGATTTGGGTTGGTTTTTAGAAGATTTACTTTTAGGCAAGTTTGTTTCTTCCTCCGTTGGGAGAGGGGGCATATTGAGCCATTCAGGTATAGAAGAAGGAGCTTGAACGATGTGTTTTTTCATCTTTTTATATAAATCGTCTGCGTTGAATGGTTTGAAAATACACTCAACCATACCCACTTCAAATACCTTTTTTTTGATGTTGGGCAATGCCGCTGCCGTGAGCGCAAAAACTGGAGTTGCCGTATTGAGCGAATCTCGTTTGATAAGCTGTGTCGCTTCTATTCCATCCATTTTTGGCATTTGCAAATCCATAAGTATCAAGTCATACTTTTTAGCTTTGGCTTTTTCTACGGCTATCAAGCCATTTTCGGCAAATTCTTGTTTGGTATTCCATTGTTGCAGATAACCTTTTATAAGATAAGTATTCACGGGGTTATCTTCTACGACGAGTATCAAAGCCTTGTTCAAGTCTTTTAAAATTCTAAAATCCTCTTCGGTTGTCTTTTTTCCATTATCCGAATCGGCAGTGTCAAATTGCAAGGAGAAGCTAAATGCTGCACCATTTCCCTCTTCGCTCATTAGTTTGATGGTTGCATTTTGAAGCTCCAAAAGCCGTTTGGTAATGGCAAGTCCGAGACCAGAGCCGCCATACTTTCGAGTAATATCTGACCCCGCCTGCGTAAAACGATTAAAAACGTGTTGCTGTTTATTTTTAGGAATGCCAATGCCCGTATCCTTTACTAAAAAGTGAATAGATACTTGTTTGCTGCCTATATCTTGCAAGTCAATATTTACACGCACGCTGCCTTTATTCGTGAATTTGATGGCATTATCAATCAAATTATTCAGAACTTGTACCAACCTAATTGGGTCGCCAACAATGACTTGAGGAAGGTTTTTATCCAAATAAAGTATCAAATCTAAGCCTTTCTCATTTGCTTTGACCTGATGGGTTTCTTTGATTTGTTTTACCAGTTGCGGCAAGCTAAACTCAATTTTTTCAAATTCAATTTTGCCCGCTTCAATTTTATTATAATCCAAAATATCATTAATGAGTGCCATTAGGTTCTTGGTAGAAAAAACAAGCACCTGCAAGCGTTCCTTTTGTTTTTCATCCACTTCATTTTTAATCAAAAGCTGCGTAATGCCCACTATCGAGTTGAGCGGTGTGCGAATTTCATGCGAAATGGTAGAAAGAAAATCAGTTTGAGATTTTTTGGCTTGCTCTGCCCGTTCTTTGGCGAATGTAAGCATTTGCTCAATCTGTTTGCTTTTAGAATTGTCCTTAAATGTGGAAATAATATAATTGCCTTGCATGAGCGTGAAAGTGAGCGATTGGTCTAAAGCGTCGCCATTTTTCTTTTTAGCAACGGCTTCGCCCGACCATTTGCCAGCTTGTATGAGCTTTGGAAATGCTTTTTCATTAATACGTTTGGCTTCTTTTCGGTCGTAGATGTGCGTCCATTTTTTGCCTAAGAGTTCGTTTTTTTCAAAACCCAACAAATCCAAATGCGCTTGATTCAAATAAATGTATTCTTGCTTTGAATTGATAATAGCAAAAGCGTCGCTCGAAAGCTCAAGCGCAGTGAGCAATCGCTCATTTTCGGCTTCTGATTGCTTAACTTCCGTGATATTTTGGATAGTTCCGATGATGCGTAAAGGTTCGTTGAGGTCGCTTTTTTCAATCGTTTTCCCCTTAGCGTGAATCCATTTTATCTTTTTCTTTTTGTCGAATATTCTAAAATTCAAATCGAGGTAAGGTTTTTCGCCTTGCAAATGCGCCGTCATGTTAAGCATAACTTTATCTACATCTTCCGGAATGATTATTTTTTCTAAAAACTCCCAAGTCAATTTTACCTCTTTGTCAGAATAGCCCAAAATATGCGGCACTTGTTCAGAAATAAACATTTCGTGACCATTCCGCCAATCCCAAACGCCTAGCTCTACGCCTTCAAAAACCGAGTGAAGTTGCAATTGACTTTCCTCCAATAGTAATGTGGTTTCTTTGAGTGTAGTAATATCTTGAATAATACCTGATAAGCGAACGACTTCTTTTTTCATTAAAAGAAGGTTTTCCCATCGCTCTCACCCATATTATGCGGTGTGTCTGATTGGTTTTTAATTGCAGTTCTAAGTCGTAGGTTTTTCCATTTTGAATGGCATCTTGTATTTTTTCTAAAAGCAATTGACGAGACTTAGGAAGGTAAGGCCCCATCGCCACTTCAAAGTCGGGAACTGTATCTTTGGGTAGTTCCAGTATTTCGAACACTTCGTCCGTCCAAAAAATGGATTGATTAGTAATATCAAAAGACCAGCCACCTACCTTAGCAATAGACTGCGTTTCTTTGTAAAGTTCTTTTTCATCAAACATATATAAGTTATTCTTCTCTAGCTGTTTGTTATTTTCAAATTTTATTATGAACTGTTAAATATACATATTAAACAATGCAATGTCACAAAAATGTTTTATCGTTATAATTTAACAATATGTTGAGTAGTAGTGTTAAATATAACAAACATAAAAAATGTACAGCAGTTTATTATATGGTTTTTATTCTTTTATCCAACGGTGGCTTTCCTCGTTGTTTTCCAATGACAATATGTTTTTTGCACGTCTAAGACGTGAGGGATAACAAGTTTCAGAGTCGCTGCGCTTAACTCTGAAACTAGCGGCACTTTCTTATATGGAAGTTTTTAACTACGGTTACGCAAAAACGGTGTCCTGTAAGGACAAACTGTTTATAGCTTAAAATTTAAGCGTATTTTAGGCGTTCCGCTAGGAACAGCCTTACTTGTTAATGAAAAGGCTGTTCCTAGCGGAACGCTTATAAACGTCATCTCGCTATTCTATAAACAGATTGTCCCAAAAGGGACATCGAAGTGCGCAACATGATTTTTTTATATGGCTTTTATCCAACGGCGGCTTGCCCCGTTGTGTTCCCAAGTTTCAGAGTCGCTGCGCTTAACTCTGAAACTAGCGGATGAATTAAAAAGCACTTAAAAATTTCCATATAAGGAACTGCTGAAAAATGGGCTCAAAAATACTTCTACCTAACTCTTGAACATTCTAACCAAATTATTTCAGCATAAAGAATATTGTTCTATTTTTGCCAGTAATTTAAAATTAAAAAGGCTATTAAACTAAAGAAGAGATGATACAAGCTAATCCTAGCGTTTTTATTGATGCCATGCTAGGGCAAGGTATTACTAAAGGGTACTTCGTTTTTCAGGATGGTCAAATGCAGGCTTCTAGCCCAACATTTCAAGAATTGACCAATTTTATTGGCAATTCGCCTGATTATCACGAGCATGAAGGTATTTTTTGGCAAATTGATGCCGAATCTAAAAGCCTATATGTGGCGGCAATACATCGGAGTAACCGTGGCGCAGGACAAGGCGGCACACGCATGAAACAATACAATACTTTAGCGGATTTATTTACGGATGCGCTAAGACTAGCCAAAGGCATGACCGACAAAAACGCCTGCGCAGGGCTTTGGTGGGGCGGTGGCAAAAGTGTGATACACCCTAGCCAAAACCCAGGAGCATTGCAGGGCAAAGAGCGAGCAGCCGTATTTGCGGAATTTGGGCGATTTATTGCGAGCTTGAATGGCGTGTATGTGTGTGCGGAAGATATGAATACTACGCCCGAAGATATGCGAGTAATTCATGCCAATAACCGATTTTGTACCTGTGTGCCACAAGAAATAGGCGGCAGTGCCAACCTAGCGGATTTACGGCAAGGGGAGTGTTTAAAGGTTTGTTGGCTGGCATTCACTTCTTAGACGAGAAAGAGGAAAATAGCAAAGGCACTGATTTGAGCGGTAAGCACGTATTGGTGCAAGGTGCTGGAAACGTAGGATGGGTACTGATGGAATCGGTGGTAGAGGCTGGCGGTAGAGTGACCGTTTTTGATATTAGCGATGCAACGAAGCAAAAAATTAGAGCAACATATACCACACAGCAAGTGGCTATCGAAGAAGATTTGGATACTTTTTATGGCATTGAGGCAGATGTATTTGCGCCTTGCGCCATTGGTGCTATCTTGAATGATGATACTATTCCTAAACTTCGTGTAAAAATGGTAGCTGGTGCAGCTAATAACCAACTCAAAGATGCGGTGGCACACGCAGAGGCTTTGCATACGCACGGGATTCTTTATCTTCCAGATTTTATTATTAATAGGATGGGAATTGTCAATTGTGCGAATGAGCAGTATGGTTATTTGCGAGATACCATCGAAGAGAAGATTGAGGAAGTCTATTTTGCTACATATAGTTTGCTCCAAAAGGCTAAAAAACAAGATATTTCGCCTGAATTTATGGCAATGCAATTGGCAGAACAACTTTCGAGGGTGGATCATCCGATTTGGGGACATCGAGGCGAAAAGTTGATTCGACAATTGATAAAAGACAATTGGGCAGATTCGTAGTAAATTGGGTAGTTTTTAGAGATTAAATTTTTTCCGAAATGTATCAATAAAATCAAAATAATATGTCAAAAGCTATTGGTTCTTTTCTTTTATTTCGAGTATTTGGTTGGAAAATCGTTGGAGACCCACCGCCTAATGTCAAGAAATATGTAATAATTGGTGGGCCGCATACTTCAAATTTTGATTTTGTTTTGGCTATTCTTATCCTTTGGGTAAAGCAGATAAAAGTAATGATACTTGGAAAAAAAGAACTATTCAAACCCATGACGGGTTGGATATTTCGTGCCTTGAATGTAGTTCCTGTGGACAGAAAAGGAAGTGGCAATCAGGTAGAAGCAATCGCAAAAACATTTGACAATTATGAGGAGTTCGTGATTGGTCTTTCGCCAGAAGGCACTCGAAAAAAAGTAGAAAAATTCCGCTCTGGGTTTTATTATATTGCCAAATTAGCCAACGTGCCGATAGTGATGATTGGGGCAGATTATGAAAAAAAACAGATTACCTTCGCCAAACCTTATTACTTGACTGATGATAAAACGGCTGATTTTAAACATTTCTATGCTTTTTTTAGTGAAAATAAAGGCAAATATCCCGAAAAGGATTTCAACGTAGAGGTCTAAGATTAGAAAAGGGAAAGACAGTAGCTACCGTCTTTTCCTTTTCTAATAAATGACCTTTACTTCTCGCTTCCGTTTATTCCTTCTTTATCATACTGCTTCATAGCTGTTTCTAAAAAGCTAAAAAACTCATCATCGGTGCCGTCTATCATACGACGCACCCAGAAGCCAGCCGCTACATTGGCAATGTACCAATTATCCGAATTTCCACCAACTTCATCCGCATAAGGGCGAAAGACTTCTTGTATAAAGTCGCCCGCATCTTCCTTATTTTTTATCATTTCAAGGTAAGTATTCTTTACATCATCCACCGAAAGAGGCTGAGAATTGCCTTGATTGATAGGGTAAGTCGGAATGTCTGGATTGTTTTTTAAGTAAGTGTAAGCGTCATAATAGACCCTAGCGAGGTTTTTCAATTGGCTGTTATATACTCGTTCTGCCATAGCATTCAAGACCTTGTTCGTCGTAGCTTTCTTAAAAGTTTTCAAGCTCGTTTTTACAAAGGCATCATTGTAATATCCAAAGCTATTTTTGGAATTGAAATTTAAGTCACTAGCACTATGCGGCCCGCTTTTGAAAATTTTCACGCCTGCTGCTGCTTCGAGATTTTCGAGTTTCACTACGTCTTTGAGGGCAGCGTAATGGTAGCGAATGCCGAAGTTGAGCCACGTACTGTGGGCGGTTTTGTCGGGTTCAGGAAGCTGCGACACCTTAGTATCCCAAATTGAAAATGCTTGCTGCATTTGGTATTCCATCGGGCTAAGTTTTGCTTCTTCTTTGATGTCGAGGGTTGGCTCACAGGCTATTATAAACAGAAGCGTAGCCAAAAAAAACAGTTGAATATTTCGCATCGATTTGCATTTTTTAAAAGAGCTATTCAAAAGCTCGTGAACAATTCGGCTAATATAGTAATAAAATATATGTTTGGAATTTTAAAAATCAAAAGCCTATTCCTTAGATTAGAAATAGGCTTTTTTGAAAAATAGTCAAATTTAATCAGCGATTATTACGGTTAAGATTTCGCCTTATCCTTTAGTCTGTCTTTAAAAAGTTTTTCAAATTTTTCGACTTTGGGTTTTACTACAAAAGTGCAATAAGTGTTTTTGTTCTTATTTTGATTGTAGTAATTTTGGTGATAATTCTCCGCTTTATAATAATTTTTCAATTCTTCAACGACCGTTACAATAGGGTCTTCCCAAATTTTAGCCGCATCGGCATCCTTCAACGACTGTTCTGCGATTTGTTTTTGCTCTTCATTGTGATAAAAAATCACGGAACGATATTGCGGGCCCACGTCATTTCCTTGACGATTGAGCGTTGTTGGGTTGTGGGTTCTCCAAAATATATCCAAAATTTCGGCATACGAAATTTCATCTGGATGGTATTGAATGCGAATAACTTCGGCGTGTCCTGTATTTTGGAGCAAACCTGCTCGTAAGTTGGGTTTTCGACGTCACCGCCCGAATAGCCCGATTCCACCGCCACAATGCCTTTAGTACGTTCATAAATGGCTTCGGTACACCAAAAGCAACCTCCTCCCAATGTTGCCAATTCGAGGCTATCGTTCTTCAAATCAATTTTTTTTGACATATTTGCTGTTGTTTGAAATGTATTTTTCTTACACGAAAATAAAAAGAAACTGGATAATCTTATTTTATAAATGCCTAAATATGCAATTATAAATTGTGGCATTTAGTACATTGTTTCAAAAATAAGTTAATCTTTTCTCCAATGGTGGCTTGCCCCATTGTACTTTGATTTTCAATGTAAACAAGGCAGCAAGCTACCTTGGAGTATATAAACAAACTTTTGAAACACTGTATTTAGCCTTAAATTACTTGATTTTTTAACAAAAAGAGAATAACTAAGTTTACTAAACAATGAAAAACAAAAAATGAAAAACAAACAACTAACTTTTTCGGACGAACGAAGCGACTTTGAGCAGCGACTAGCCCATATCAATGCCAATAGGCATCCTGTGAGTTTGTTATTGGACCAATTGGGCGACGCTCGAAATATTGGTAGTGCTTTTAGGTTGGCGGATGCCGCCAATTTGGAATGCTTGTATTTGTATAATTGCCCGATTGCGCCTACCGATAAACGCATCAATCGAACGGCTCGCTCCACTCAAAAATACGTTCCTTTTCAGACACTGAGCAGCCTCAACGATATTTTGAAACTAAAGAAAACACATCAAATCATTGCCTTAGAGGTTACTTCTCAAAGCCAACCTTACACTGCAATTAAAATTCAACAGCCCACCATTATAATTATAGGCGCAGAAAATGAAGGCGTATCCGCAGCCGTATTGCAGCTCGCAGATGCCACCGTTCATATCCCGATGTATGGGCTGAATACCTCAATGAATGTTATCAATGCAGCCTCTATCGCCACTTTTCATTTTATTCAATCATTCCATAGGGGAGTTGATGGTTAAGGTTTTATTTTTGTGTTCTGCTTTTCTAAAAGTCGGTTTTAACAGTTTAATTTTTTGGTGGTAAAAAAAAAACATTGAACCCTGTAAATCAATGGATTAATAATATTTTTTTGAATGAAAAAAACCGATAAAAAAACAACCTGAAATAAGATTTTTGCCAAAAAAAGATGTAATATGCAATTAAAATAGAGTTGGATAAGTGGATTCCTGATTTTGAAACTAACACCTTTGGACAAGTTTTTGAATACTTTAATTAAACCATGAAGTTTTTTCAAAACTAAAATCTAAAAAAACACCAAAATCTACTTAAATCATCCCAAATAAAAAGCGTATGAACCAAGTATATAAAGAGCTAACTGTATATCAACAAGCTAGAACTATAGCAGAAGTTACCGAAGCCTTAGTGGAAAGTTTTGATGAAGAAGGCGTGCAAGATATTTGCAATCAACTCATTCGATTTGCAAAAACACTCCCTGAAAAAATAGCTGCCGCAGAGTGTGGCGATTTTTATACACTAAGGCTAGAAAATGCCTTTTATGTAAAATGTGCGGCTAGAGAATTGCAATCGTTATTGTTGTACTGTATGGCGTTGAAGCTGACGGATAAGGATTATATCAATTTTTTGTGCAAAGAGTTGGATACTTTTCGAGAGTTATTCCTCAATTGGGTAGCTACATTCAATAAGCACAATGACCTTAAAGATGAATGGTTTTTTGAGGTGTAAAATCATTAAAAGAATAATCTATCTATAATCTATAACAATAAGTACGCCCTATTTCATTTTTAAAATGAGAAGAAAACACATACAGAAATAAGAAGTCTATTCCTGAGCGAATATGTTTACCACAACGTATTCGCTCTTTTTTTGCTTATCTCAATACGCTTTCTGCTTGCGTGCCGTAGCAAAACAACAAATCTAATATGCTCAAATCTTGTACAAATCAGAATTTGTTTTCAAAAACTTGACTATACGGACGCAACTCAAATTGCTCGCTTTGGAAAGGATGGCGAGCTGGCAAAATCAGGTTTCTACTGTCTTCTACATCTTCATTGGGGGTTTTTTCGTATTGTTTGGAGAAGGTTATCTCAATATCTAATTGCAATAATTCTACAATACATTTAAATAATTCGAGATTAAAATCAAATAAATGAGGGATTTTTTTATCATAAATAGCCTTCAATTCGTCGGCATAAAATTCATAAAAAGGCGAACGCCCGTAAGCCGATTGAATGGTTTTCCAGTGGAGTTTTTGCCAATCATCATCATAAAAAATGCAAACGTCTCGTATCGGCAACGCTTGATTTTTGCCTTTAGCAAGGGGAATACTCAACTTCAAAACGCCATTGGCAGATAAGATATGCGCTCGATTTCTGTAAGAGCGTTTTAAGTAGTTTTCGTGCTGCTCAAAAATTACAGTGCCGTATTTCAACATCTTCATCACGCTACTAATAGGCGGCAAATACTGCAACTCTATCAAAATACGTTTTTTAGTAACTGGTTCATTCATAATATTTTCGGTTTCATTCAATGGCTGATATAGGACATTCAGTCGTTTATGTTTGAAAGTATAAAGTATATGATTTATTTTTAAAAAAGATTATTTCTCCAATTTTTAAAACCATAGCAAACCGAACGATACTTAAAAATCATTACAATATGAAACATATTTTATTAATTTTCACTTTTTGTGTCAGCTTTTTCATCTCAGACCTTTCTGCGATTGATGCGAGCATTACTTACTCTACTTTCAAAGGAGAAAAGCAAAACTACGTCGAGTTGTATTTGTTTTTTATAGGCGGCAGCGTGCATTACAAAACCATAGACGGTACGCCCGTAGCAGCTATCGAAACGGTGGTTTTATTCAAACAAAATAACGAAATTGTAAAATTCGACAAGTTTACACTCAAAAGCCCACCTCTTATAGTAGATAGCACGGGTTTTTCTAACCTCCAGCGTTATGCGCTCGACAATGGAGAATACACCATGGAAGTCATTTTGACCGATTTGCATCAGGAAGAGGAAGCGAATAATCAACGAAAGTTCACGTATTCCATCAATATGAATTATGATGATGAAACCGTGAAATTGTCTGATTTGCAACCCATTAGCAAATTCAATAAGATAGAAAATGGGGAAGAGAATTTGTATGCAAAAAACGGATTTATGTTTGAAACACATCCGTTTGGTTTTTATGCGCAAAACGAAAAAGTATTCAAATTCTATGTAGAATTATACAATTCCAATACGATAGATGACAATTTTTATGTGCGTTATTTTATAAAACAAGAAGGAGAATCCGATGAAGTAAAGCCGCTCCAGATGCGTGCTAAAAAACTAGAGCCTAAACCCATTCACGCACTTATTTTGCAATTGAATATCATGGAAATACCTTCGGGCAACTACGAATTGGTGTTTGAAGTGCGCAACAGAAACCATGAAGTTTTGCAGCAAAAGTCTTGTAAATTTCAGCGTAGCAATCCGTTTTTGAATAATAAAGTACAAGATTATCTCGAAGCGAGCTATGCTAATACTTTTGTAGAAAAACTCAAAGACGAGCAGATTCAATATTCGCTTCGTGCGCTTTCGCCTCGTATGGAGCATCTCGAAGTAGAGCTTCATAATGGTATTTTGAAATCTAAAGATTTTGAACTCAAGCGCAAATATCTGTTCAATTATTGGGTGAGTAAAGACCCACAAACGCCCAATCAAGCCTTCACTCAGTATATGCGAAAGGCGCAAGATATTGATAAACAATTCCGCTCTTCGATGGGCTTAGGTTTTGAAACTGACCGTGGGTATATCTTTTTGAAATACGGCAGACCGAATGATATTATAAAAGAAACCAGCGACCCGTCTGCGCCTCCGTATGAAATTTGGGAATATTATGAACTCAACGGACAGCAAAATGTAAAGTTTGTATTTGCGAATCCATCATTGGCGGTTAATGATTTTAAGATGATACATTCTACGCTAAGAGGCGAAATTAGTAATCCAAATTGGTTGAGAGATTTGTATAAAAATTCGCCTATAAAAAGTGGAAATTATATTGATAATCCACAAGTTGGCGACCAGATGGGAAGAAATGCAGGAAGAATTTTTGACCAGTAGTAAGGTGCGATAGGGGCTGGCAACCTAGTTCGGACGTTTTCAAAACGTCGGAATCCTAAATTTCACTTCAACAATGGGACAACTGAAAAATATAAAGAACTTTTTTTATTGAAATGTCTGATTTTGAACAGCCTACATCGGATGGTTATTCCGACTCAGCAATTCCTCATTTAGCGTTATCAATTGCCCCGCATCTTCAGTGTGGGGCAATTGATTTTCCATAATGAGAATTGCTGATTTCGACTATTTATTCATATCTCAATGCTTCGATAGGGTCAAGCCTCGAAGCCTTCAAAGCAGGGTAAATCCCCGAAGCCAAACCAACTACCAAGCAAATAATAACCGCCAAAGTTACCCAGCCCCACGGAATAATAAACGTTCCAGAGGCGGCAGAGGCGACTCCGTTGCCTGCCAAAATACCAAATATCACACCCAACAAACCGCCCAATTGACATATTACAACGGCTTCTATCAAAAATTGAACTAAAATATTGTTGGAACTTGCGCCCAGCGATTTACGAACGCCAATTTCTCTGGTGCGTTCAGTCACAGAAACCAGCATAATATTCATTAAACCTACCGATGCGCCCAGCAAAGTAATAATGCCTATCACGATGGCAGCTATGCGCAAATAGCCTTGTTGTTCTTCCAATACATCCAATAAGCCATCGCTTTTGGTGAGTTCAAAATCATTTTCTTCGCCAATCTTTAGCTGGCGAATATTTCTAAGAATAGGTGTAGCTTCGGCGATGGCAGCATCCAAATCCTTTGCCTCTTTGGCAGAAGTTCGGATGTTATAAGAGCGATTTTTTACGCCATATACTATTTTGGCAGTCATTAATGGAATGATAACAATTCTATCGCTATCGCCGTCAAATCCTGACCCTTTTTTCTTTAATACGCCAACTATCTTGTAGCGAATACTTCCAATATTTACAATTTTGCCAACGGCTTTTTCTGGCTTGTCATCAAATAAAGAAGAGACAATATCTTGCCCTACTACGCAGATATTCCGCCCATTATCGGTTTCCGATTTAGTAAAATATCGACCTATTTCGACTTCATAGCCTTCCAAGCTCAAATAATTTTCATCGCCTCCCATGACATCGACGTTCGGATTGCTTTTTTCATCTTCATATTTGACCGTTCCTAGTCCTGTACCTTGAAATGAAATAGATGTGCTGGAGTGCGGCAAATCAAATTTTTCTTTGAATGCCTTCGCTTGACGGTAAGTAATATAAGGGCCCAGTTTATTCACTCGACCACGCCTGCGTCCGCCTCTAAAATTTTCGCCGCTTCTTTTGACTTCAAAAGAATTAGCTCCAATGCTCGAAAAGTCATTTGAAATAGTAGCGGCAAGGCTATCTACGGCTGTCAGAATGCCAACTAGCGACATGATGCCTATTGCAATAATGAGTAAGGTCAGCACGGCACGCACCCAATTGGAGCGAATAGCCCGAAACGCAATCCTTACATTTTCCATGATACTCATATCTCCATACTTTTAGTAAAATACTGAACGGAATTTTCACGAATGTATAGAAATATAGTCAGAATAGGTTTTTTATTAGAAGCATGACACTCGAATTTCGATGAATGGATGGGAGAATGCAGAATTATTCTATTTTTTTGGTGCTATGAGTTAAGTACTTAGACAGAATTAAGTTGAAAAAATAAATTCGTTAAAATTGATATGTAATTCTTTGCCAATAGCATTACAGATTCTATTTACAGCATAGAACAAATTATCTTGTGAAATATAGTCTTCAGGCTTCAACCATCCTTCTTTTAATTCCTTCCATAATCGCTCAATAATATTTAAATGAGGTGAATATGGAGGGAGATAAAAAATATATAATCCACGGCTTCGCCAAATATCAAAACAATTCTTGACTTTTCTTGCTACATGTGGCTTTGCATTATCTAAAACTACAACTGTTGTTTTGTCAATATTAAGTGATAACTCGTCAAGGGTTTCCAAAATAAACTGTGCGTCAATGCTCTTTTGAGTGGTTTTGAAAATAAAATCATTAGCTCTATTAATTAAACCAAAACAATTGATAGATGCACCTCTGTGTGCTGGAATAAATACTTGTTCATCATCAAACTGCCAACCATAAGGTACATAGCCTTTTTCTGATACTTTAGTTTCATCTCCGTAATAGATATCTATATGTCCTGCTCTAGATTGTTCTTCTAATAGCGATAATGCCTCTTTTCTTACTTGTTTTAGAGCAGCATCAGGAGATTTTTTGGGTGCTAAACGTATCCGTTTCCATCTGCCGTTAAGTTTTTTAAAAAGCGTTTTAAGGTCTTTAGACTAAATTCCTTATTTAGTTCTTTTTCTAAATCATCTTTTGCCAATTTTAATCGTTG
This sequence comes from uncultured Saprospiraceae bacterium, assembly GCA_942492005.1. Taxonomy (GTDB): domain Bacteria; phylum Bacteroidota; class Bacteroidia; order Chitinophagales; family Saprospiraceae; genus CAKZLL01. The sequence goes on along the minus strand of CALOED010000263.1, from coordinate 329 downwards.
ACGCTCTTTTTGCACCTTTTTCTTAACAATCTCTCCATCCTCCTCCTTATTTAATATAGTTTTGCGACCTTGTCCCTTTCGGGTCAATAAACCGCTTAGCCCTTCTTTTTCATAACGTTGCGTCCATTTACTTACTGATGCTGGTGCGATATCTAGTAGTTTGGCTATTTCCTTTGTTTTTAGTCCTTGATTTTTTAATAGAATAATATGGCAGCGTTGGCTATATTTAACTGCCCCTGTCTTGTAACCCAATGATAGCACTTCTTTTTCTGATGATGCCAATTTTATTACTTTTACTTGTCTTCCCATTTTTTAAGTAAAGATAAGAT
>CALOED010000262.1:0-4841 GCA_942492005.1 uncultured Saprospiraceae bacterium | reverse complement strand
ATTGAATTGATAATAAAAATTCGTTTGTCATTTTCTTTATGTGGTGAAGATTCAGAATGACACAGTTTTTTTTATTTTTTTTTAAAAAAAAGTGGAATAGAATCAAAAAAGCCTTCTCAGACTGACTGAGAAGGCTTTTAAAAGAAAAGTTTGATTTAAAAAATCTTGGGTAAATCGAGTTCTATCTTTAAATGTTGGTCGATTAAGGTATCTTTATGAGAATAAACATTAGGTTCCATATTCAGACTATAAATGTAAACCGTATTAACCTCTGGTGCAACTAGCCAATATGATAAAATCCCAACATTCAAATACTCATTAGCTTTTCTAACCAATTCACTCAAAGATTGTGTAGGAGAAAGTATTTCAACTACGCCTAAAGGTAAATCTTTCACTCGGATTTCATCTCCATCTGTTGCCCTATCAAATTTTTTATAAAAAGATAAATCAGGAATTCTTTCTTTTCCATTAATATCTAAACTTAATTCAGGTATAATATGATAAGCCAAATTATATTTTAAAATCATTTGTGCAATGATTTGGAATTGTACCCTAGAATGATTTCTGCTTCCCATACCTTTCTTACGCCTTTTGATTGCTTCGTCGGTTTCTAATATTGCTTGCATATTCTCCTATTTTCATTTATTCAAATATACTAAAAAAGAAAAAAATATCGTAAAAAACAATGCTTTAAGTACCTAACTCAAATTCACATCACTTCCTTATCTTCTATTGCGGTTATTATTTCTGCCTCTCGAATTCCTAGAACTTCCACCATTTCGATGGCGTGAAGAGCGAGGTCTGCGGTCACGCTGCTCCGAAGACACATGAAGTTCTAAATAATCGCTACCATCATCTACAAAGGGATGGTCGTTGTCCACGTCTATTTTTTGTTTTATCAATGCTTGAATACTTTGCAAGCGGTCTTCATCTTCACTGGTACAAAAGGAGATGGCAATACCACTAGCATTTGCTCTTCCCGTTCGCCCAATCCGATGTATATAAGTTTCTGCGTCATCTGGCAAATCATAATTCACGACCAATTCCAAATCACTGATATCTATTCCTCGTGCGGCAATATCCGTAGCGACTAAAATCTGTATTTTACCATCTTTGAAATTATCTAAGGCTCGTTGTCTTGACTTTTGGTTTTTGTCACCATGAATAGCTTCGGCAGGAATTTTATCTTGCCTGAGCATTTTGACGATATTATCCGTGCCATGCTTGGTTTTTGAAAAGACTAAAACAGATTTTGGCTTGAAGTTTTCAACAATATAAACCAGGAGATTGATTTTATTGCGCCTATTGACTAAATAGAGATTTTGTTGTACCCGTTCCGCAGTAGGCTGCTCAGGTTTGATGGTGACGGTTTGAAAATTTCCTAAAATAGTTTTAGATAACCTAACAATAGAATCTGGCATTGTCGCAGAAAAGAACAATGATTGACGCTTCTTTGGAAGTTCTCCGATGATAGTTCGAATATCGTGTATGAATCCCATGTCCAGCATTTGGTCAGCTTCATCCAATACAAAGTATTCAATATCATGCAATCTGACATGACCCTGTCGCATCAAATCCAATAATCGCCCCGGTGTAGCCACTAAAACATTAACGCCTTCACGGAGTGCTTTTACTTGTTTGCTTTGCTTCACGCCACCATAAACGACGGTGTTTTTGATATTTGAAAATTGGCTGTACGCTGAAAAACTCTCATCTATTTGGAGAGCTAATTCCCGAGTAGGCGTGAGAATTAATGCCTTTAGTTGATGGTCTTGCGTATCACTTTTAGTATTCAAAAAGATATTTTGAAGGATAGGAATAGCGAAAGCCGCCGTTTTTCCTGTGCCTGTCTGCGCACAAGCCAACAAGTCTTTACCTCGTAATACTATCGGAATAGATTGCTCTTGAACAGGTGTTGGTCGTTCGTAGCCCTGTGCATCTAATGCTTTTAGGATATGTGGAATTAAGTGCAATTCTTTAAATGTCATATATAATTCTTGATTCTTTGCTTTGTATTCTTTATAGTCCAAACATTAGGTCGTTGTTGTTAATAATAATTAAAACTCAATAGTTTGGATTCTTATTTTAATTTGCTCTAAACTTAGGGAAATTAAGGGAAATTATGAAATATAGGAATTTTTACTTCGCAAGAATACCAAAGTCTATTTCTACGCCACCACATTTTCATTCACTTTATCAATAATTTTCACAATCTTAAATGCCGAATCTCGTGGAAAAACGCCCATAATACCTTGACTGCTAATTTCTTTATAGGGCGATTCTGCCAATCTTTTTTTATCAATATAGCCTTCATTCGTCAAGTGGTCAATGATAGTATTAATAAATTGTAACTGGTCAGGCGTGAGGTTGCCGCTTTCCAAAAATTCCGAAAAGGCTTCTTTTGCCGCATTTACATCCATACCGACTATCTTTCTGATGAAACGTCCGAGCGGTTCTTTGCCATAATTTTTTTCAAAATCCTCTTTTGTGCCACGCTTACCGCCATCAAATAAAATTTGCTCCAAAGCATTCAAATCATGTTCAGAAATCGGTTGATTATTTCGCAATTTATAAATAGTCAAGTGATTTTTATTATTGCGAATAAATCGCTGAACTCTGGCTTTATAATCCTCCAAAGTCGCATAAGTTTCTAATAAATTCACCTCTTCGACCTTATCAAAATTAATCAAATCCTCAAAATTGGTATAAATCGCCTGTTGGCTATTGCGTTCTTCTTTCAAATAAATCAACAAACCTCTCAACTCTTTACGAATATTTTCAACCACTTCCACACCGATATTTTCCTCAAATTGTTCAGCTTGTAAAGCGTTTACCGTTGGCAATGCCGCTTTTACTTCTGGAATAGTTTCTTTTTGCTGGAGGTCTTTGGTCATGCTTCGGAGTTGGCTCGTCAGTTTTTGGGTTTGAACCGTATCATCTGACACGATGGAGATTTGCGTCAAAAGCGCCGCTAAATCAAAGCGTCGAGCTGCATTGTCTTTGCCTTCTGCACTTGGCAAATCCGCAATATCACGGTAAAGCATTTTTACTTTATCATTGTCGAGTGCGTTCCAATTATTTCTATTTTGAAAATAATCAATCGCTCGGGCAGCTTTGCGGTAACGTGGATTTTTAGCATCCAAACCTTCTACCACATGATGCAATGTATCCAGCAACTCATGGCGCAAATCATCATACTCAGCCGTATTTTGTAATAAAAATGCCAACTGAACCTGCGCTTCAAATATCTTTTGAATAATGGTTTTGGACTTTTTAGATGCCGTACTTTCTAAGTTATGCTCAAAAAAATCAATATTCTCGCAAAAGTCAAAAATCAAAAAATGGTCTTTGTCCTTGCCGGGTCCAAAAATATCGGGACGCAATCGAGTACCTCGCCCCACCATTTGCCAATATTTCGTATTGGAGCGCACGACTTTGAAAAACACCAAATTCAAAATATCTGGCACATCTATTCCCGTGTCGAGCATATCCACCGAAACGGCTATCTGCGGATATTTTTCAGCATTTCTAAAATGAGCAATCGCTTCCTGTGCCGTAGCGTGATAATTGTCAATCACTTCTATAAAACCGCTATCAAATTCCGTAAAATATTCTTCAAACGTATCTCGAATGAGTTCAGCGTGTGCGTGATTGCGGGCAAAAATGATAGTTTTACCAATCAATGCGCCATTATCAACGCTCAAACCGTAATCCATCAGAAATTCCAACATTTCCAAAATCGTCGGTTTGTTGTATAGTTTTTTTATAAAAACCTTGCCTTCTACCTTATCGGGCATGGTTTGCGTGGCTTCATCTCGGAAAGTCGCTTCGTATTCTTCCTTTTCGGCATCGCTGAGTTGGGAATACGTCACGCCATCTCGATGCACAATCGTAGGCGTTTTATACGCTTCGGGACGCACAAGGTACTTATCTTGTACCGCTTGCGGCAATTCGTATGCATAAGTTGGGCTGTCCGTTGAGCAATCAAAAAGCGAATAAGTATCGTGGTCAATGTCTTTTTTAGGCGTGGCGGTCAAGCCGATTTTAATAGCATCGAAATAATCAAAAATGGCTCGATAGCGATTATACACCGAACGGTGCGCCTCATCTACGATGATGACATCAAAATAACCAATGCTAAACGATGCTTTTTCAATGGCGTTCATCATGGTCGGATAAGTAGAAAACACCATTCGGCTGCCAATAGCGGCTTTGTCTTTGGTCAAATCAATACTCGGCACATCGGGCAATAAACTATTGTAACTCTTCTGCGCCTGAGAAACCAAGGCATTTCTATCTGCCAAAAACAATACTCGACTTGCCCAATTGTGGCGCATGAGTACCTCAACGAGTGCTGCCGAAGTTCGAGTTTTGCCCGAGCCTGTCGCCATCACGAGCAATGCACCTCGACCATTATTTTCTAAAATATCCGCTATTCTATCAATCGCTTCTTTCTGATAATACCTATCTACGATGTGCAATTTCACTCGAATGTCTTTGAGCGGCTGACGGAGTTTTCGCCTATCGACCAAGCGTTGCAAATCTTCTCGACTATAAAAGCCAATGACTTCACGAGGCGTTTTGCTCATCACATCGTCCCAAATATAGGTTTCAAAACCATTCGAGTAGAATATCACTGGACGCTGACCGTGTTTTCTTTCGAGTGCATCGGCGTAGTGTTTGGCTTGAATGCGCCCTTTTTCCGCTTTTTCGGAAGTGCGTTTGGCTTCGACTACTGCCAGCGGTTTGCCATCATTGCCCCAAAGCACATAATCCGCCAACCCATAACCTGACGGATGCGTTCGACGTGGCAAACCTGTTATTTTGTATTCTTTGACATT
>CALOED010000261.1:0-9580 GCA_942492005.1 uncultured Saprospiraceae bacterium | reverse complement strand
ATATTTACTTAGAAAATATGGACGAAATGATGCGAATTTTGAAAGTGCAACAACGATTGAGCGAAATGCGTGGAAAACTCGCAGAATTACTTAAAACAGTGGTTTTGGAATAAAAACAAGAAAATTACGAATAACCAAATACCTTCTATAATGAAATTAAAACAACTCTTTTTACTCGTAGCTATTATTTTTTTGAGTGCTTGCCGCACCAAAACTACCTCTGAATATTATATTCAAAAATCGGCGATTGGCGAAAAAGTAATGGTCGTATCTGCTCATCCTGAAGCCACAAAAGTGGGTGTTGAAATTTTGAAAAAAGGCGGAAATGCCATTGATGCGTCTATTGCCGTGCAGTTGGCGTTGGCGATAGTCTATCCGAATGCAGGCAATATTGGCGGTGGCGGATTTATGGTGTATAGAGACAAAGATGGCAATGTGAAAACGTTGGATTATAGAGAAAAAGCACCCAAAGCGGCTACGAGAGATATGTATTTGGATTCGCTGGGCAATGCGACGGATAAAAGCCGTATAGGACATTTGGCGGTAGGTGTGCCAGGAACGGTAGCAGGATTGTTTGAAGCGCACAAAGATGGCAAATTGGATTTTAAAGACTTGATTCAACCTGCGATTGACTTGGCGGCAAATGGATTTTATTTAACAGAACAACAGGCAGGTTCTTTGAATGATAAAAGAGAACAAATCATTGAATACAACACGCAAAGACCGATTTTTGCGCCAGAAGCGGAATGGAAAAAAGGAGATAGATTAATTCAGAAAGACTTGGCGGCTGCTTTAGAACGCATTCGAGACAAAGGGCAAGCTGGATTTTATGAAGGCGAAACGGCTGACTTGTTTGTGAAAGAAATGCAAGCAGGTGGCGGAATTATCACAAAGGACGATTTGAAAAGCTATAAAGCGGTTTGGAGAACGCCCATCACATTTGATTATAAAGATTATACGTTGCATTCCATGCCGCCGCCGTCAAGCGGTGGAATAGCTTTGGCGCAACTGATGGGCAGCGTAGAGCCTTATCCGCTCAAAGAATGGGGATTTCAGGATAAAAGAACCATTCATGTCATGGTAGAGGCGGAGCGCAGAACTTACGCTGACCGTGCGCAGCATTTGGGTGATATGGATTTTTATGATGTGCCAGTTGCTCAAATCACCGATAAAAATTATATCAAATCACGAATGGCTGATTTTAGTACGGATTCTGCGTCGGTAAGTGCCAATGTTGAAGCTGGCGTAGTAGGAGAGAGCGAAGAAACGACGCATTTGTCGGTAGTTGATGCGGAAGGAAATGCGGTTTCGGTAACAACGACGCTGAATACAAGTTATGGTTCAAAAGTCGTGGTATCAGGTGCAGGCTTTTTCTTGAATAATGAAATGGACGATTTTAGCGCAAAGCCTGGTGTTCCGAACTTTTTCGGATTGGTAGGCGCAGAAGCAAATGCCGTTGAGCCTGAAAAAAGGATGTTGAGTTCGATGACTCCTACTATTGTAGAAAAAGATGGAAAACTCTTTATGGTAGTGGGTACGCCGGGCGGTTCTACGATTATTACTTCCGTTTTTCAGACGATTTTGAACGTTATTGAGTTTGATATGAGTATGACCGATGCGGTGCAAGCTGACCGTTTTCAGCATCAATGGTTCCCTGATGTGGAGTATTGTGTATAAGATTCCGAACTGGTAAAAGATACAGCGAAAGTTAAAAATTATGGACATTCCGTTGAAATCAGAGGGAGCATTGGGCGAGTTGATGCCATTTTGGTGCGGTCAGATGGAAAACTCGAAGGCGGCGCAGATAAGCGAGGCGATGATCATGCGGCGGGGTTTTGATGGAAAGTAGAAATTTTTACTTTCTGTGGTTTAAATCAGCAATTCCCCAGATGAAAATCTATATCACCGCTACTTTCTAAGCTAGGCGAGAATAGACTGAACCTGCGAAGTCTTCAAGACTTTGTAGGTTTAAACTGTTGAAAAACTCGACTTACAAAGTTTTGAAAACTTCGCAAGCCGAGTTTCTGTTCGACCTGTAAAGTACAGCACCAAAGCTATAGTAAGAATTGCTGGTTTTAAATTTCCAACATCCCATAAATCTTAGCTGTCAAGACTTCCCACGAAAACTGTTTTTTATTTTCTTTGACTTTTTGAATCAAGTCAGCTTCTTTATCATTTTTATAAAAATCAACAATGGCATCGGCAATGGCTTGAGGTTCGACTTCTACGACATATCCTGCGCCATTATCGCCCACTATTTCGGGCAATCCGCCTACATTCGTCACTACCATTGGCTTTTCAAAATGATATGCTAATTGAGAAATACCGCTTTGAGTAGCCGTTCGATAGGGCTGTACAACTAAATCTGATGCACCAAAATAGTAACGAACTTCGTCATTGGGAATAAAATCATCTTTGACAATCACACTTTCTCCAATGCCTAATTCTTCGATGAGTGCGTCGTAAGTCTCTTTGCTATCATAATATTCTCCAGCCACCAAAGCCTTGATGCCCATAGCTTGAATACGAGTATCCGCCATTGCTTTGAGCAATAAATCCAAACCTTTGTACTTTCTCACAAAACCAAAAAATAAAAGATATTTTCCTTCGGTATTAAGGTTCAAAAACTGGCGAGCCTCATTTTTAGCTACGTGTTCGCCGTAGCTATCATAAATAGGGTGTGGCGTAAAAACGGCTGGTTTGTCCGAAAAATCACGAATTTCTTCTGCTACGGATTTGGATAAAGTCAGAAAACTATCTACTGGTTTGACAAAATATTTGGTAAAAAGTACATCGCCCGGTCGCTTTTCATGCGGAATGATATTATGCGCCAAAGCCATGATATGGGTCTTTTTATTCTTTTTGACTTGCCTTAAAATAGTACCCAAACACGGGCCCATAAATGGCAACCAATATTTACAAATCACCAAATCAGCATTCATTTTTCGGATGCGATTTCCTGTTGTTACCCAATTCAGAGGGTTTACAGCATTCATCCAAACATGAATTTGTAAATCTTTCGGTGCGGGGTCAGTGGAATATTGCGTCTTGCCGGGAAATAAAAAATTGGGATATTGCAGGCTGAAAGTCACAATTTCAACCTCATGCCCGTCCGCTTGCAACTGATACGCCATGCGTTCGCTGAATGAGGCAAGTCCACCACGAAGCGGATAAGCTGGACCGAGTAAGATGATTTTCATGGATTCGTTGTTGTTGCTCCTTCGTCGCTTGTTGAAATTGTTTGATTGTTGTGATTGTCCTAACAAGCGAGGAAGAAGCAACAATCAAACAATTTCATCAATTTAATAAGCCTTTGCGAATAAAACCCTTTGGCTCGAAGGTTTGCCCGAAAATACGCAAACGCCTTCTTCCTTTTCTACATCCTGAGGAATACAACGGATAGTTGCTTTGGTAGCTTCTTTAATTTTATCTTCCGTTTCGGCAGTGCCGTCCCAATGTGCCATAATGAATCCGCCTTTGGATTCTAATACCTCTTGAAACTCTTCCCAGTTCTCTACATTTCTCGTATTATCGGTACGGTGTTGAATTGCTTTTTGATACAAATTCTCTTGAATATCATTCAATAGTTCTTCAATTTTATCCGCAATTCCTTCCAAAGGTAAATTGAATTTTTCCTTAGTATCTCTACGAGCCACTTCGACTGTTCCATTTTCCAAATCACGCTTGCCAATCGCTAAACGGACAGGCACGCCACGCAATTCGTATTCAGCGAATTTAAAACCTGGTTGTTTTTTCTTGTCCTTATCGTATTGAGACGTGATTCCTTTGGTTTTCAAATCGGCTTGTATTTTTTCAACTACTTCTGTAATTGCGCCATTTGCTTTTGGAATTGGAATAATTACAACTTGAATAGGAGCGAGTTTTGGAGGCAATACCAAACCTTCATCATCAGAGTGCGTCATAATCAATGCGCCCATCAAACGGGTAGAAACGCCCCACGAAGTAGCCCAAACGTATTCTTCTTTCTGGTTTTGGTTTTGAAATTTTACATCAAATGCTTTCGCAAAATTCTGACCTAAAAAGTGAGAAGTACCCGCTTGCAATGCCTTTCCATCTTTCATCAATGCCTCAATGGTATAAGTATCTTCCGCACCTGCAAAACGCTCACTTTCGGATTTTCTACCTTTTATAACAGGCATTGCCATGAACGTTTCTGTAAATTCGGCATATACTCTTTGCATCAATTGAGCCTCTTCAACAGCTTCTTTTTTGGTCGCATGAGCTGTGTGTCCTTCTTGCCAAAGAAATTCTGCTGTTCTCAAAAATAGTCGAGTACGCATTTCCCAGCGCACTACATTTGCCCACTGATTTATCAATAAAGGCAAATCACGATACGAATTAATCCAATCACGGTAAGTATTCCATATAATGGTTTCAGAAGTTGGTCGAACGATGAGTTCTTCTTCGAGTTTAGCAGTAGGGTCCACGACTACGCCTTTCCCGTCAGGCGAGTTCATTAATCGGTGATGCGTCACTACGGCGCATTCTTTCGCAAAACCCTCAATATGGTCTGCCTCTTTACTCAAAAAACTCTTAGGGATAAAAAGTGGAAAATACGCATTGACGTGTCCCGTCTCTTTAAACATTTTATCCAATTGGGCTTGTATTTTTTCCCAAATGGCAAAGCCATAAGGCTTGATGACCATACATCCTCGCACGGCAGAGTTTTCTGCCAAACCTGCTTTTTTTACAATATCAATATACCACTGCGAATAATCTTCCTCTCGACTCGTTATTTCTTTTGCCATTCTGTATAAATATTTTTAAAAATAAAATTCTTGTTATTTCAAAATCAATAGGCTAAGGAATAAATTTAAAATCCCTTTACAATCAATAAGTTACGCTTATTTTATTATAAAATTGGTTTTTACACGTTTCTAGGCTTTAACTATTGAAAATTATAATATTTTTGCCTACGTTAGTTAAGTCATATTCCCCTTTCATCCTAAAATATTCCTATTTCACCATAAATTGCTAACAAAAACATTCCATTTAGTCCATTCAAACGTTTAAATATATAGAAATCGTTCCTTAATTTTTGAAGCAGCAAAAGTGTTCTTTAATATGTTAAAAAACAACTTTTCGACGAACGACTTACTAAAAAACCGAACAAAATTAGTAATTTAGACTTTAATTAATAGGTGAGAGTCTAAGAATCCTACTTTAAAATATATAAATATGAAAAAAATTATCCTTTTGTCATTATCAATGTTGCTTTTGTTTGCAACGAATAGCTTCTCACAGGAGTTTGATGATGTATATTTTGACCCAACTAAAGATGAAGTATTGGACAAAGAATCTGTAGCTTCCGTAGATGAGGTCAGCGAAGATTACAGCGATGATTATGTAACAGACGACGTAGATGATTATGATTATCAGTACGCATCTCGTATCCGTCGTTTCGATCGTCCTTACACAGGTTTTAATTATTACAGCGGTTGTTATGTAGATAGATATTATTACGACCCATACAATCCAGGTGTTTCGATTTATGTTTTCAACAACAGAAATCGTTTTTACAATCCTTATAACCCTTATGGTTATAATCCGTATGGCTATAATTCTTTCTATGACCCGTATTATAATCCTTATGGTTATAATTCGTTTGGTTACAATCCTTATAACCGTTATAATGGTTGGAATTCTCCATACAATAGAGGCAACTCTAACTATTACTTGTCCAACTCTAGTCCTAATGGAAGTTCTTACTACTACGGGCCACGCAGAAGCTCTGCGAGCAATGCGACTAATGGTAGAGTAACTGGCGCACGTAAGAAAAGAGATGGAGGAACAGTGACAGGTGGCAATGTGAGTCCGGGCAGAGTAGGGAGAGCAGCAGACGCAGATGTAGAGCGTAAAGGCAATAATGGAAGGGCTAGTAGAAATGATGCTGTTGATGGCGTGAGCCGCAATGCGGACAGACCTACACGCAATAGTAGTCCTAAAGCGAATAGGAGTGATGCAAGTCCATCAAGAAGCAGAAGTGATGCGAGTCCGTCTAGAAATTCAAAACCTTCTCGTAGTGCAAGCCCTTCAAGAAGTAATAGAAGCGACGCAAGTCCTTCAAGGAGTAATAGAAGCGACGCAAGTCCTTCAAGGAGTAGAAGCAACAACAGAAGTTCTGCAAGTCCTTCGAGGAGTTCAAAGCCAAGAAGTTCTGCAAGTCCTTCGAGGAGCAGCTCTAAGCCGTCTCGTAGTTCTTCAAAACCTTCAAGAAGCAGCTCCAAGCCTTCGAGAAGTGGAAACCGTAGCAAAAGAGGAAACTAAGAATTAGTAGCAGCATAAATAAAAGAAAATCAATCGTTTATATTTCATTCTAATAAAAAGATGGGATATGAAAAAATGGGTGAAAGTGCAGGAGCGTTCACCCATTTTTTATAAGTTGAATTTTTTTTATAACTAATGAATAAGTGTTTTGAATAAGAAAATGATATATTGACAACCTATTTCAGAGCAATTATTTAAGAACAGCATTATATAATATGAGGAAAATATATAGTATTTTATTTGTGGTATTTGCGGTGTCTGCATTTGGGCAGACGGACTTGGATGCCTTGCGATACTCTCGTTTGCAAATGATAGGGAGTGGTCGCACGATGGGCGTAGGTGGCGCATTTGGCGCATTGGGCGGAGATTTTACGGTGTTGAGTTCTAATCCGGCAGGAATTGCGACTTACCGACACTCCGAAATTAGCATCACGCCTAGTTTGGTACTGAATCAGACGGTTTCAGATTTTGAAGGAAATACGAGTAGTGTGCTTGAACCCTATGCCAATGTAAGTAATATCGGCTTGATATTGAGCAATGTAAATACAACTAGAGGCAGCAAATGGAAAACAACGAATTTCGCTTTGGGAACAAATCGTTTAGCGAATTACAATCAAGAATTTTACTTTGAAGGCACATCCAAAGGAAGTATTACAGAGCGATACGTAGGTTTGGCAAATGGCTTAACGCCCGATCAATTGAGTGGTTTTGAGGAAGGATTGGCGTATGATGCTTATTTGATAGATAATGTATCGGGCAGCCAAACGGAATATTTTACGGATGCTGATACGAATGATTTTACATTCAAAAACCAAGATTATAAATCGAGCGGCTACTTGAATGAGTTTGTAATTTCGTTTGGAGGAAATTATATGCACAAGTTATATTTGGGCGCAACGTTAGGCTTGCCGTTCGTCCGCTACAATGAGCAACGCACTTACCGAGAAGAAGACAGAGACGAAAGTATCGACTTTTTCAACTCTATGTCTTACACCGAGCGATTTTTGACGACGGGTTTGGGAGTGAATTTGAAAATAGGCGCAATTTATAGAGTCAGTCAGCAATTGCGATTGGGCGCAGCTATTCACACGCCTACGGCACTCACGCTGACGGATAATTATTCTACAAGTGTTACGTCTTCCATCACGTTCAATGCCAATGATGGGCCAGAACAATTTTCGGAAGATTCGGAATTAGGCACGTATCAATACCGTTTAGTAACGCCGTGGAGATTAATTGGTAGTGGTGCTTTAGTCATCGGGAAGAAAGGCTTTGTGACTGCGGAAGTGGAATATTTGGATTATAGCTATGCCAATTTCAACTTCAATACATTCAATCAGGATGATGAAAATTATTTGAATACCTTGAATGGAAGTATAGATGCTAAATATGGTTCTGCGCTGAACTTGCGTCTTGGCGGCGAAATTGTATTCGACAAATTGCGTTTGCGTGGCGGATATGCCATTTATGGCTCACCGTTCAATGCAGGAGTTAGCTTCGAGGATGGCATTATCAATAGCTTTTCGGCAGGAGCGGGCTATCATTCCAAAGGCGTATTCGTGGATGTGGCTTATGTTCAGCAAAGTCGCAGAGAGGAATATGTGCCTTATGTAGCAGAAGATTCTCCAAACGTTACCGCTGTGACGAATCAGATGAATAACGCACAATTGGTATTGACCGTTGGGTTTAAGTTTTATTAGATTAAAAAAAACAAATCAAAGTAGCGTCAAATTATTCTTCCTAGTTGGAGGATGAATTTGACGCTACTTTTTCATTTTAATGGTTGCTTTTACGCCTTTTCCGATAGCGGAATCATAATGAATTTCAGCATTACTCATTTTTAGACGGCTTTCGATATTTTGAGTGCCGAGACCTTTCCGTTTTTTGGCCACGCTCATATCAAATCCTTTTCCATCATCTTGATAATCAATATTAAAAAGAGCGGAATGGATACCTATTTTCAAATAAATGTTTTGAGATTCGCCATGTATGATGGAGTTTTTTATGAGTTCTTGAATAACTCTAAAAACATTTAGTTCTATCATTTTATCTTCCAACCGATTATCTACCTCCGAGTCGTCCATTTCTATCTTCAAATCTGTCTTATTGTAAGATTCTACCAATTCTTGAATAGCGGCAATTAGCCCAAAATCACTCAGCGTAGGCGGCAGTAAGTCGTGAGAGATTCGTCGAGTAGTGTCAATGGTAGTATGAATCAAGCCGTTGATGTCGTTGATAATAGGAACGACCTCTTCTGAAGTTTTGGTCTTTTTGCGCAGGCGGTGCATATTCATAAAAATGACATTGAGCTTGGAACCTACTTCGTCATGCAAGTCTTTTGCAATGCGTTCTCGCTCTTTTTCTTGCGTTTTGATGGTTGAAAAAAGCAACGCTTCTTGGTGTTGAAGTGCTAAAATGTGTTGCTGCATTTTTTCTTGCAGTAATTTTTGTTGGGAGCGATAGAAGAAAAGCACAAGGGCGAGTGCTAAGGCAATCATGACCAGCACGCCTATAAGGATTAAATTGAAAAAATCGGTAGGTTGAATGGCTGTACTGTTCATAATTTTGATATAGTTGCGGATTGATTTTCTAAAATTCAATGATACAAAATAAGCGAATAGGAAAAAAGGATGGTGCTTATTTTAGGCTTAATTTTCTTTATAAAAATATTAGAACACAGCGATTTTATGATGAAACATAAATTTATATGTATATTGTCATTTCTAAAAATACTAACATTGAGTTACCAAATCCTATTTCGAAATTCTTCAATGACGAATTAGAACAATCAATATGGAATTTACTAAAATAGGAATAACGGACGATGAGACGTTGTTTAGAGCAGGTTTGAGGTTTATTGTGGAGGATATAGATAATATGGAAGTCGTGCTAGAGGCCGAAAACGGACAAATATTGGTGGATACCTTGCAAGATTGGCAATTGCAAGAAAAAGACCTGCCGGATTTACTACTGCTCGATTTGCAAATGCCCGTTTTGAACGGAATAGAAACGGCAAAGGTATTGCAAAGAGACTTTCCTGAAATTAAGTTTATCGTACTTTCTACGCATTTTAGCAAGGCATTCATTGTGAATATGATAGAATTAGGAGCATCGTCATATTTGGCAAAAAACACAAATCCTGATGTAATGGAAGAAACCATTAAAATGGTAGCCGAAAAAGGATTTCATTATAGTGACGAAGTGATGAAAATATTAACGGAAAATATGCGTTCAAAGACTAGAACTAAGGCTACTTTCGATGGAAATCTGACAGCTAGAGAGCTAGAAGTGC
>CALOED010000260.1:0-5952 GCA_942492005.1 uncultured Saprospiraceae bacterium | reverse complement strand
GAAATTCTACGGCTTCCTTAAAGCCCAAAAAATTGCGCAAATTCTCCGTACTCGTTTGCAAATCGAGCGTAGCTTGCGCCAATGAAGCATCTGCATTGAGTTTTGAAATTTCAATTTGTAATAACTCTGTTTCTGCTATTCGCCCAACATTATACCTGCCTTCCGAAATAATATACAGCGTATCGGCATTTGCTTTGTCCTTTTGGGCTGCGGCAAGGCTGATTTGAGCAATATATACATTAAAAAACAATCGGACTACATCCGTCGCAATCGCTTCGAGGTCTTCATGATAGCGTCTTTTGGCTTCTTGAAAACGCATCGGCTCTATTATTTTATCCCATTTCAAATCATTAAAACCAAATAAGGGTTGATTGAAACCAACTAAAACTGGATTATTCAAATAGGAGATATTGTTGCCTGTACTCGTGAATACATCAATTCTCCGTATGCCCGTGCTGGCATAAATACTTCCGCCCGTGCGAGTAACGACTTGCGAAAGCGATACGCTCAATGAGTTTTGCATATAATTGAACGGCACAAAATTGATAGTACCATCGGGCTGGGTTACGCCGTCAATGGTGCGGCTAAAGGCGGGCAAAGTGGAGCGTAGGGTGATTTGAGGGCGATAATTGGATAAAAACAATTGATACTGCCAGTAATTGTTGCTCAATTGCGTTTGTGCGATTTGAGCATCGGGGGACTGAATATTGATAATAATCCGCTGTTTGAGTTCGTCGGTAGCTTGCCCCTTCGCAAGCAATACAATGTCTTCCAGGCTAAGCGGTAATATTTTTTGAGCATGGAGCGAAGCAAAAATTCCGCTGAGAAACAATAAAATAGTTAAACTCACTGAGTATTTTAAAATTCGATTTGGGTTTAGCCTTTTCCCATTATTTATTCGTATTGCTTTCATCGTATAGGTTATAGCGTTTTATAAAATAATTGTATTCATTTTCAGGAGTTTATCATGCAGTTATTTGTTATAAAAAATAGCTACATGACAAACTACTGCTCCCTTTTTTAATCTCCTTTTCATTATCCAATCCCTCTTCGCTTCAATTCTTTTTGTAAAAACTGTAATTCTCGCCCGACATCTCCTGTTACCGAAGTATTTTCTTGCGCTCTTCGGATGAGGTAAGGCACTACATCTTTCACGGGCCCATATACCAAATATTTGGAAGCCGTAAATCCTGCCTTGCTCAGGTTGAAGGTTAGGTTGTCGCTCATGCCGTAGAGTTGGCAAAATGTAAAATGCGGATGATTGCGTGGAATATCTCGCTCTTCTATCATTTCGGCGAGATACATCGAACTCTCCGCATTGTGCGTAGCCGCACAGACGGAAATCTGCTCGTAGTTGTCTGCGCAAAACTTCAAAGCGGCATTATAATCCCTGTCTGTCGCTTCTTTGTTGGGCTGAATAGGTGACGGATAATCCATCTTTTCCGCACGTTTGCGCTCTTTTGACATATACGCCCCTCGCACGAGCTTTGCGCCAAGTATAAATTTATTCTCTTTGGCTAACTCATACGCCTCTTTCAAAAACTCCAATCTATCGTGGCGGTACATCTGAAAAGTATTAAACACAATTGCCTTTTCTTGATTATAACGAGCCATCATTTCGGAAGCAATCACATCTATTGGGTCCTGAATCCAACTTTCCTCCGCATCAATGTATATTTGCACGTCGTTCTCACGGGCTATATGACAGATAGAATCTACTCGTTTTTTACCTGCTTTGAAAATTTCTTGCTCTCTTGCGTTGAGTTTTTCGTTGTTGTTGAGTTTTTCTAACAATCGAAAAGGCATCAGCCCCGTGAGCTTCATCGTCACGACTTGCACCGTATCATTTTGCTGACCAAAACGAATAGCGTCTTGAATGGAGCGCATCGTTTTATTAAAATCCGTTTCGGTTTGTTTGGCTTCTGTGCCGTAATCCAGCATGGTGGTTACGCCTTTTTTAGCCATTTTGTCGATAGTCGGCACACATTTGAGGAGTGTAGTGCCGCCACAAAATTGCTCAAAAATCGTCTCTTTGATTGCCCAAGTTATAGGCAAACGCATCTTGAGTGCCAGCAATGTTGCGCTCGACCCCATATTGACTAATGTAGGGTTGCTCATCATTTTGAAGAGCCACGCCGATTTTTTCAATTCCTTATCAGACTTAATTGCAAAAGCATATTCTGTATTCTCAAAATCAATAATTGAACGCACATCTGCCATTTTAGAAATTTTTAACGCCTCTAGCTAAACAATTAAATACTTTGACCATCTTGCTAGAAAGCATAGCTAAAATAATTTAAACGCCTATTTTGTAATAGATTTCTATAAAGTTACTCGCCTTATTTCTTCCAAATTTCCCATGCTTTTTCGGCTTGCAAAAATAGCATTTCTATACCATTTTTGATGGTAGCACCATGGGCTTTTCCTTTTTTCAAAAATAAAGTTTCTGCCGGATTATATACCAAATCATAAAGCAAATGTTTTTTGGAGAGGTAATGATAAGGAATATTTGGAAAATTTTCGATATTCGGGTGCGTTCCTAGTGGTGTAGAATTAATTATTATAGAATAATTCTCAATAGTGATTTGGTCTAAATCTTCGTAACTGAATTGACTTTCGTTGGGCGTTCGTGAGACGGAGCGGTACATTATACCCTGCCTTTTCAATACAAATTTTATTGCCTTTGCTGCCCCTCCTGTGCCTAGTATGAGTGCCGAAGTGTGGTGCGATTTCAGTAATGGAACTAGCGATTCTTCAAAGCCATAAACGTCCGTATTGTAACCTGTGAGCATTCCATCTTCCATTTTTATGGTATTCACTGCCCCTGCGGCTTGTGCGGTTTCGTCAATTTTATCCAAAAAAGGCATTACTTTTTCTTTGTAAGGAATGGTGACATTAAGCCCTATTAAGCTGGGATTTTGTTCCAATAAGCGAGGAAATTGTTCGATATTTTCTAATGGAAATAATTCATATTGAATATCTGATATTCCTTCTTTTCGAAATTTTTCTGTGAAATATTTTTTTGAAAAAGAGTGCGTCAAAGGATAGCCGATTAAGCCGAGTTGGTGTTTTGGTTGCATGATTTTAGTGCGTTGGTTTAGTTTGGTTTTAAATTTTATTGCTATTTCAAAATCATATAGTTCTCTGACTTTCTAGTTTCCCCCACTAAATTGTCAAAAAACCAATCATATTAAGTAATTGGACATATTTTTATAAAAATACTAAAATCATATAGTTTTTAGACTTGCCCACAATAAACTCATAGTAGCGTAGATAGGAACTCGTCTTTGTCAGTATTTTGGCTTGACCAAAAAATAACTCACGCCGAGTTGCAATCCATACCATTTTCCATTGAGGTTATCTTCCAAAAGAATAGACCCCGTATCCAGTTTATAAACCAGCGGTTCGCTGAGTATTTTTCTTGGCGAATATTGAACTCTAACGAACAACTCTACCCAGTGTCGTTCGTTTTCAAAAAGCGTAAACGCATTTCCAAAAGTGATAAAAGGCGTAAAATACGTTCTTTCTTCGTATTCTATAATGTACTGCCCCGTTTGAGTACTGCCTTGATTAGTACCATTTCCGCCTATTCCGCTACTACCGCCAACGCCAATTGCAAAGTCATAAAATGCACCTCCAGAGAGTGTAAAACCTAAAAATGGTGTAAATTTCAGCTTTTTGTATAGCAACGGATAACGCCCGACAATGCTAAAATCCAAGCCTAAAAGCTCGTGTTGAAAGTACAGGAAGTTATGCCTCGAAAATGTATTTTCATGCACCAATCGAATCGTCTTTGGCGCAAAAGAGAAGCCTGCTTCGAGGTTAAACCCATTTTTATGATGCGTTTTTATTAAAATACTTGCCCCTAGATTAGTTGCAAAATAAGTTCTAAAACCTTTCTCTACTAATGCCTCCTCCATGTTGTGGTCAAAAGACTGCATGGTAGAAAAAAGACTGCCGCCAATATCAAAATTTTGCGCCATTGCAGCGTTTGACAAAGCCAAAAAAAAGAACAATTCTAATACTTTCATCGTTTTATACTGATAGTTTACGGATATTTGTAAAACGTTTTTATAAGGTTTTTAAATAAATAAAATTGGCTTAAAAACAGCCAAATTTTAATTTCAATAAGAAAATACACCAATGAAGATATTAAAACTTAGTTTACTCTTATTATTATTTCCCATTCTCGCCTTTGCCCAAAATCAACCCGATACGGTCAATCTTTCATCGCCCTATCACACTATTCGTACTTATTTGATTTTTTTGGAAACGGGTAAATCTTACCAACCCGAAAAATCTGCTGCTGCTTTTTCTAAAAATATCGAAAATGCTCAACAATATGCCATTAAACTCAAGCAAATATTTGACGGCAAGGGCTTAGTCATCCCTTTGAGCCAATTGCCACGCAATGAAAACTTTCGAGACAGCACCGCCAATGAAAATATTTATGTGCTGTTTCCCAAACTGTTACCCGAAATTTACTTAGAAAAAAAAGGGAATGAATGGGTTTATTCGGACGAAACCGTAACTGCAATTGCCTCAAATTGCACCGCAAGGTTTACACCTTCGGTACAGATATTTTGATAGGATGGTTGCCCAAAAACCAACAATTTGAGATACTCGGATTACAACTTTGGCAAATCATCGGAATGCTCGGCTTAATCTTCTTCGTCTATCTTGTTCATAAACTCACGACGCACCTCTTCCGCCTTTTGCTACGCCGACTTATCAAAACTCGACTTAGCACGGTATTGATAGAACCTAAACTTATTTTCAAAACGGCTCGCCTGTCGAGTATCGTCGTTATGACTTGGATTCTCATTCGGCTAATTCCTATTTTACAGTTTCCAGTCGAAATCGTATCTGCTGTTATTGTCGCTCTAAAAATCATGCGCACCGTTTTTGTCATTTTATTGGGTTTCAAGTTGGTAGATTTATTGACACTTTACGTTAAGAAAGTAGCAAAAAACACGGAGAGTTCGCTCGACAATCAAGTTATGCCGATTATCCGCCAGACATTGGACATTGTCATTGGCGTGATTGGTTTGTTTTTTATTCTCAATTATCTAAAAGTCAATGTCACCGCACTCATTGCAGGTATTTCGATTGGTGGTTTAGCCATTGCATTGGCAGCGCAAGAAACCGTCAAAAACCTCATTGGCTCGCTGATGATATTTGTGGATAGACCCTTTCAGTTGGGCGATTACATCGTCACCTCAGCCGTTTCGGGGACTATCGAAGAAGTCGGATTTCGCTCTACTCGCATCCGAACGCCCGATAATTCGGTGCTTACTGTACCGAATGGTTCTTTGGCCAATATGCCCATTGACAATATGGGACTTCGTGTATTTCGTCGCTACAAGAAGTTTCTAAATATTACTTATGATACTACTCCCGATAAAATAACGGCTTTCGTAGAGGGTATTCGACAAATAATAATGGAACAGGAACACACCCGAAAAGAAGCCTTTCAAGTACATCTCAACAACTTGAGCGCATCTGCTTTGGATGTTCAAGTGATTGTGTTTTTTGCCGTAGCTACTTATGATGAAGAACTCAAAGCTCGTCAAGAGTTTCTTTTAGCAGTATTGAAATTAGCGAAAGAGTTAGGTGTAGAATTTGCTTATCCAACGACTTCGGTGCATTTGGTTAATCATTCTCAATAAGCATGAAAATAAAGGTTTTAGTTCTTGTTCTTTTGCTGATTCTATTCCAAAACTGTGTAGAGGAATATGAATTTGTGATTGATAAAAACCTAAAGGAAGCCGCTAATTTTCCCGTTGGTGTGGCTATTCAGTCGCATTATTTGCAAAATAGCCAATACACTGATGTACTGAATGCGGAGTTTAATAGCTTGACCGCAGAGTGGGAAATGAAGCAAAACCTAATAGCCGCCGATGAAAATTCATTCAACTGGGAACAGGCAGATAGCATCGTGGAATATGGTTT
>CALOED010000259.1:0-4335 GCA_942492005.1 uncultured Saprospiraceae bacterium | reverse complement strand
AATACAAAATTTAGACCCACATTCAGCACCATAGCTATTGCATAAAGGATGTTGAGCTGCCGAAGATTGTCGTTGGCAGTCAAGAGTGAGCCAAAAATATAAGTACTGCCCGTAGCAATAAAACTCGCCATGAGAACGGCTAAAATATGCCCCGAATAGGCATTACCTTCGTCATAGAGCGTAATCATAATTTCATTGCTAAAAAAAATAACGTTCACGCTCGATACGATAAGCATCGCAAACAGGACTTGAAAACTAAAAGCCATTAAATCACTCACCGCTTTTCGTTCTTTAATCAGGCGGGCAAACATAGGCAACAGTAAGCCTGCAAATAATACACCTATCATATTAGCGGCAGCTATTAGCCGATAGGCGGAGTAATAAACGCCACTTTCTTTTGCGCCATTCGGTAAGATGCGTTCCATTATAATCACATCCGAGCGCACATATACCGACATTAAAAAAACGGCAAGCGCATAGCCTGATGTTTTTTTCACAATATTTTTCAAAAAAACCTTATCTAATCGAAAATGAACGTTTTTTAGATGTTTTCGGACTACCCAAAGTGCCAATAATATGGTAAGTATATTGGCGGCTAATTGCGCATAAATCAGCCATTCTATCTCAAATGGGCGACCTAATGGATTGAACCAAATCAATACGCCACAAAAAACTATCATCAGTAGTTTATCTGAAATGGAGAGTAAACTATCTTGTAAATAGTATTGCAAGCCAGAGACATTGGAGCGTAAATAGAGAATAAAATCCATGAGTAGCTGGGCAGCTATCATTAGGCTAAGTATTTTGAAATAATAGCTATTGTAGCCCAAAACAAAGGCGACGAGATAGCAAAACCCTGTAAATAATACAGCTAAAATCCCTTTGAATACAACGAGATTGGCAAAGTATTTTTCAAATAAATGCGGATTTTGAGCTATTTCACGATTATTCAAATAGCGGATTCCAAAGTCGCTCAGAATATTAAAAAGCATCGTGAGATTGAAAATGGTAATATAAATCCCGTAAGTTTCTGACCCTACAATGTTTTGCACCGTGCGGTCTATTCCAAATACATAAAAAGGCTTGATAATCAAGTTGGCAGCTAGTAGGATGGAAATATTAATAAAAAAAGCCTTCTTCATTCTTTGGATAATTATAGTTACTTGTGGTAGAGTTGATATTTTTTCATAAAAAAATCAAACCTTCTAATACTCCACTGAATAGCCATGCAAAATATGGATGTAAAGAAAAGGAAAAAATATTCACAAAAAATGATTACTCTTCTTTTATTGGCTTTTATCTAAAAAAAAAAGCACTACCTTATTTTAAAGATAGTGCAAATTCATTCTTATTATTTTATCAAAAACAAAACTGTTGGTATATAATACGGTATTTTTCGCAAAAAGTTTAAATAAATAATGAAAAAATAAAAAAGAGAGATTGGGTTTTATTTAAAAAAAATCGCCCCTTTTTTGTATATCAAAAATTGAAGTATGTTTTCTTTTGAATAAGAGTAATTTTCGCTTTGTATTTCTGTTTAAAGCAAACATATTCTTAGCTTTGAATGATTCATTTCAATTCTCAATCATTTTTTTTGTAATTTTGCACCTTGAAAGAACTATTCATATAAACCCAACCGATGCTTTAGAGAAGTATCGGTTTTATTTTGTTTTTATGTCAATCAAATACAGCCGAGTATTACTCAAATTAAGCGGAGAATCTCTCATGGGAGCACAGAAATTTGGAATATCTCCCGAAATGCTTATCCACTATGCTCAACACATCAATGATTTGGTACAGCGAGGGGCAGAAGTCGCTGTGGTGATAGGTGGTGGAAATATATTTAGAGGATTGAATGCACATCATTCGGGTATTGAAAGGGTGCAAGGCGATTATATGGGTATGCTTGCTACTGTTATCAATGGTATGGCACTCCAAAGTGCTTTGGAGCAGGCTGGTGTGAATACAAGGCTTATTTCTGCTATTGAAATCAATAAAATTGCAGAACCATACATCCGAAGAAGAGCTATCCGACACTTAGAGAAAGGGCGTGTCGTTATTTTCAGTGGCGGTACGGGCAATCCGTTTTTCACCACCGATTCAGCGGCAGCTTTGAGAGCAAATGAAATAGGAGCCGAAGTGATTTTGAAAGGGACAAGAGTAGATGGCGTTTATACTGCCGACCCAGAAAAAGACCCTACTGCCACCAAGTACGATACTATTTCATTTGAAGAAGCAATCAATAAAGGTTTGAAAGTGATGGACATGACAGCCTTTACACTTTGCCAAGAAAACCAGTTACCTATTATTATTTTTAACGTCAATAATCCAGAAAACTTAATGAAAATTATGAACGGAGAGCAAGTAGGTACATTAGTACGCTAGCAGTTGTCCATATTTTTTAGTATTATTACTTTTGTAAGTTTTCGTATTCAAAAATTAATTTGCCATGCAAGAAGATATAGATTTTTATTTAGAGTCATCAGAAGAATCAATGAAAAGTGCTTTAGAACACTTTCAGAAAGAGCTATCTAAAGTTAGAACAGGAAAAGCATCTCCTCATATTTTTGATAGCATTATGGTGTCGTATTATGGCGCACTCACACCGCTCAAGCAGGTTGCCAATGTATCTGTGCCTGATGCACGTACAATTATTATACGACCGTGGGAAAAACCCGTAATTCCTGCTATCGAAAAAGCGATTTTTGCTGAAAATATGGGCTTCACGCCTCAAAACGATGGCGAAATTATCCGAATTGCTGTGCCACCTTTGACAGAAGAAAGGCGCAAAAAGCTAGTGAAGCAATGTAAAGACTTGCTCGAAAATGCTAAAATCAGTATTAGAAATGCTCGAAGAGAAGCCATCACAGCCATCAAAGCAGAAGTAAAAGAGGGTTATCCGGAAGATGCTGGAAAACGCTCCGAAGATATAGCTGACGGGCTGGCAAAAACGTATTATGCTAAGGCAGAAGAAGAATTAAAATCCAAAGAAGTAGATATAATGACCGTTTAATCTTTATTAAATTTTACTTTTTCTGAAAGAGATGTTTCTATTATTGAAGCATCTCTTTTTGTTTTCTAGTGACCACTTCTTCATATTTTTGCTCATACTTAGGGTGAGTAGTTCCCATCCATTCGTCCCAAAACCGAAAGTATAAGCCATAATTTCCTTTGAAGTATTTGTGGTGCATATTATGATTAACAGATGTATTCATCCATTTTCCGATAGGATGTTTTCCAAAATTTTTAGGATACAACTCATATCCTAAATGACCATACACGTTATAAAGCATCATCAAATTTAGCCATACCACCAAAGCCGTCCAATGAATAGGAATTAAAATAACAATAGGAATAATAACGCCTACTTCTACAATACTTTCGAGCGGATGAAAGGCAAATGCCGCCCACGGAGAAGGATTTGTTGATTTGTGATGTATGCGATGAAATGTTTTGAAAAGTCTAGGATGGTGCATAGCTCTATGCGTCCAGTAGAAATAAGTATCGTGGATAATGAGCATCAATATAATACTCAATGCCCAATACCACCAGCCCCAATCTCCTATATTTCGGTACAATTGAGTATAGTTTCGGAGCGGTGTTCGGAATATCAAAATTCCTACAATAGCAAAAATAGTAGCCGTCAGGAGAGAATAACCGATTTCTCTATAATAATCGGAAGTAGCTGGTAGCTTTAGTTGTATTTTATATTTACGCCAAGCCTTATCATATATTTTATAAAAGATATAAAAAGCTATACCAGCAAAGAATAAATACCTCAATAGACCTATAATAAGCATGAAAGTACCAAATTTCCAAAAATCCATTGAATTAGATTTTAAGCTAGATGATTTTAAATACGAAAAGGCCATCCTCCGAGGAGAATAGCCTTTTCTGAAAAGTTAAACTGAATTTCTATTATAAGACTTTTTACTAGTTACCAGGAGCAGCCATTTCAGACTCTGTACCATCATTTACTCTGAACTCAGTACGACGGTTCATGTAATTGTTAGGAGAACTAGAGTTCAACGGCTTAGATTCACCTTGATATCTCAAAGTCAAACGGCTACGGCTGATACCATAGTTGTTTACTAAGTAATCAATAGCATTCTTAGCACGGTTGTAAGAAAGGTTCAAGTTGTAATTAACAGAAGCAGTAGCACTTGCGTGACCTTCTACTACGATATTTACACTTGGGTTTTTCTTCAATACAGTCGCTACATGGTCTAACTGTGGGTAGTATGTAGGCTTGATAACAGAAGAAGCATTGTTGAAGTGAATCATAGGTAAAAACCAAGAAGCAGCAGCAGCAGACTGGATTATTGTTAGCTGGCA
>CALOED010000258.1:0-11923 GCA_942492005.1 uncultured Saprospiraceae bacterium | reverse complement strand
GCGGGCGGTCTCGTCCTCGACGGGCGCGAGTTAGTGATAGAGACCGACGGCCAGCCATCACCCAGATGAGGAAGTAGAGCAGCGAGCGGACGACGAAGAAAGGCGTGTTGAGGAAGCTGGCTTTGTGCTCGTAGATGAGGTCGCCTGCGACATAGTCGGCGTTCATCCAGGACCAGAGCATGCCCGGCTTGAGGAAGACCGTCGCCAGCAACGGCAGGAAGAGGAGCGCGCAGAGCGGAAAGAGCATGCTCATGACGTTCTCGACCTGTCGCCTGACGAGCGTGCTCCAGCCGGCGCTGGACCTGGTGGAGGATCATCGTGAAGGCGAGGCAGCCAAGGAGCATGCCGGTCGCGACGGTGAAGCCGACCTGATACGCGGACATGGCGATTGCGCCGAGGGGCTTCTCGCTGTCAGCGCTTGTGGTCAGGGGCACGGCAAACGTGATGAGCAGGCAGATCCCTCCGATGACGAGCAAGCCCAGGGAGAGGGCGTTGCCGGCGCCGGCGCGGAGCGACACTTGGGCGACCTGCGAGCAACGGGATGGCCGGCGCTGCGACCTGGGCCTCACCGGTGTTCTCCTGCGTGTGTTCTGCGCGCGCTGGGGCGGCGTCGAGCCCGCGCCGCGACGCGGGGAGTCGTGTCATCGGCGGTCTGGGTCTTAGGCTTTGGTTATTTCCGTTGCGTCGGCAAGTCCCAACCGGATGGAACTCGGCAACCATGTTGCTGCTTGGTATTGGGTGCGCGGTAGGCTATCGGATGGCGGATGGTTGCCTCTGGCGTTACGCAGGGCGAGGCGATCACCGATGTGGCCAACATCGGCTTGCAACGCACCTGGGGCTCGCTTTTGTCATTCTAGGCTTTATCGCGTGGTACATCATGGAATTGGGCCGCAGCGGGCCGGATCTGGAGCGCAAGCGCGTCGCGCGCGTGGCTGCCAAATGGGGCCTGTCCACGGGCCTGCTGCATTTTACTTTTCTGCAGATACTCATTGGCGCTTTGGTGGCCGGCATTGATGCAGGCCGAAGTTATACAGATTGGCCCACAGATGGGCGCGCAGTGGTTCCCACGACGGCCTTTGCGCTGGAACCGATGCTGGCGGAACTTTTCGAAAGCCCCGGTCTGGTCCAGTTCATTCACCGGGTCACAGGCTATGTTCTGTTTGCCTTTACGATTGTCGTCTGGCTGCGTGGGCGCAAGTCGTCGCACCCCAACACATGCTTTGCCTTTAACGCCGTGCTTGCCGCCATGGCCTTGCAAATCGTTCTGGGCGTGGTGACGGTGCTTTTTTGCGGTGCACCAGCGTATATCGCCATCTTCCATCAGGCATTGGCGGTCATTGTCTGGGTGCTGATTTTGCGCGCACGCTTCCCGAGCGGCTATCCCGTCGCCACATCCCTGAGAGGAGCCTCCTGATGGCATCTGCATACTCTGACTTGCTTGCGTTTTGTGCGCGATACGCATGCGCCGTCGTCGATTTCAGGACGGTATTTGAGTGGGATCAGGAAACCATGATGCCGGTAGTACCGCCCAGCGGGGCTTGAAATTGCAGCACTTGCAAGTGTTTTGCACGCCCGCCGTGGATCGATCAGCGCGTTGCAGACTGGATGGAAGCCGCCACCGCCGAAGACTTGGACGAAGAAGCGATAGCACAGTTGCGCCATATCCGCCGCAGCTATGAGCGTGCCTCCAAAGTGCCTGCAAAACTGGCAGCAGAGATCGCGCGTGTCACCTCCGAGGCGCAAGGTATCTGGGCCGAAGCGCGCCATCAAAACGACTTTGTTTCTTTTGCGCCGACCCTCAAGAACGTCATTGCCCTGAAACGCGAAGAGGGCGAAGC
The DNA here is from genome assembly GCA_942492005.1 of uncultured Saprospiraceae bacterium. Classification (GTDB taxonomy): domain Bacteria; phylum Bacteroidota; class Bacteroidia; order Chitinophagales; family Saprospiraceae; genus CAKZLL01. Next base: position 10,085 of record CALOED010000258.1, on the reverse strand, counting down.
ATTAGCGGCGGGTGGCGATATCTATGACGCCATGTTGCAGGATTACGAACCCGGAATCCACGGTGCCATCGAAGCGATGTTTGGCGCGCGCTACGCCCTGAATTATCTGAACTTCGCGCCGCCGTACTGGAAGCCGAAGCACCTGCATTGGTGAACGGTGGCTTTGATGAAGGCGCGCAGATGAAGCTGACGCGCAAACTGGCAAAAACCTTTGGCTACGACATGCATCATGGGATGCGTGATAAGGCTGTGCATCCGTTTAGCTCAGGCTCTGGTCTGCACGTACGGGATTTACAACCGAACAAGCCCGAAGAGCCGTTCAACTGCTTTTATTCAACCATTCACGAGGTCGGCCACGCCGCCTATGAACAGAACATCAATCGAGACTATTTGCTGACACCTCTTGGCAGTGGCGTGTCAATGGGCGTGCATGAAAGCCAAAGCCGCATATACGAAAATCAGACTGGCGCAGCCGCGCGTTTACCGGCTGGCTATTCCGGTGAAATGCGCGACGTTTTTGGCGATTTTGGCATTGCAGACGAAGAGGCATTCTATGCGTCAGTCAACCGTGTGTCCGACGGCTATATCCGAACCGAAGCGGATGTAGCCCCGCATAACCTGCACGTCCTGCTGCGGTTCGATCTGGAACGCGCTGATGTCCGGGGACCCGCAGGTCGACGATCTTGAGGCGGCATGGAACGACTGGTTCCTGTCCGATTTCGGCTTTGCCGTCGACAAACCCTCAAACGGCGTATTGCAAGACGTGCACTGGTCCGTGGGATTATTCGGGTACTTTCCGACGTACAGTCTGGGCAACGTCTACGCGGGCTGCCTTCACGAAGCGATGCGCGCCGCACTTCCCGATTTGGATAGTCAGTTGTCACAAGGGGATACCCGCAGCGCCACCGAATGGTCGAAAGTGAACAGCAGCAATATGGCGGCTTGTATGAACCGCGCGACATCATCGCACGCGCGCGGGGCGCAGAGCTGGCCGAAGCGCCATTGCTGGCGTACCTGAAGGCAAAATTTACAGGTATTTACGGGCTTTAATCCAGCATCAACCGGGCGACAAAGGGCAGGGTGCCGGACCCCGCCCTTAAAATCCCTAATTAAGAATACCGTCGCCGTCTCTACGAACAATTGCGACTGAAACTCATCGAAGTAGAGGAAAGTGATAAGTTAAGAAATTGGCAACCGCCTATCACAGGAGAAATCATTATGGAAACCTTTAATATTCCGCCTTCGAGACCCGTCGGTACAATAAAAAACGCTATTCGAGAAGCAATTTTGGATGGTGAAATTCCTAATGATTACGAATCGGCATTTGAATTTATGTTGCAAACAGGAAAGGAAATGGGGTTGAAAAAGGCATTGTAAAATAAGATATACTGCAAATTGTTAAATTGTTGTCGCCTATCGGCTCATTGTTAAATTGCTTTTTTACTGATAATCAGAATTTTGTACAAAAAAAGAAACTGTAAAATGTTCAGTTTTCTGCCGTTTGAAGTATAATTCAAAAAATAGGGTTCAAACGTTTTGAAATCGTTTGAACCCTAAATTTGAATCAAAAAATCACACCAAATAAATTCCATCATTCTCAATTCGTATCATTTTTAATTTATACAAATTGCCGATAGATTTTTTGAATAATTTTTTACTCATTTCAAAAACATCATAAATCAGTTCGGGCGCACTTTTGTCATTTACAGGCAAAAAACCGTTGCTGGCTTTGAGTTTTTCCATGATTTTTTGGCTAGAAGGCCCAATAGCTGCCACATAACCTTGCGCTTGTAAAGCCAAGTCGATTTTGTTGTCTTCTCTTATTTTTTTGACAAAAGCCGTCATTTGCTGCCCAACTTTGAGCGGTTTAAATATCTCGTTTTGATACAAAACGCCCCAACATTTCCCTTCAATAATAGCCTTAAAGCCTAAATCGGTGCGTTGCGCAACTAATATATTTACTTTTTCGCCCTCTTTGAAATCCTCTGACTCGTTGGCAACAAAACGATTTAAGCGAGAACTCGCCACTATTCGGTCAGTTTGCTCATCCAAATAAGTATAAACGACGTAGCTGAAACCTGCAGTCATTTTCGTTTGTTGCTCTTTGAAAGGCACAAACAAATGTTTGGTAGGAATGCCCCAATCCAAAAAAGCACCAAATTCGTCAGAAGAAACCACCTTCAAATAAGCAAATTTGCCTACTTCGGTGTAAGGTTTGATGGAAGTCGTGATTATTCTATCTTCGCTATCCACATACACAAAAACCTCCAAAACGTCGTCTGGTTTTGCGCCTTCTGGCACTTCTCGAAGCGGTAACAATATTTCGCCATACGGTACCCACCGTCCAAATAAACACCAAAATCTACTTCCTTCACCACACGCAATTTTGCGTATTTTCCTATTTCTAAAACCATTGAATTGTATTTTTGACAAAGGTAATAAAAAGAAAGATGCAGTGATTGAAGGTCAGCGTGATTTATTTTAAACAAAAACTGGTATTTGTCCGTTTTTTATTGTAAATTTGAAACAAAATGTTTTTTACAGTAAGATAACTTGACTACATGAAAATTTTTTTAACATGGATGCAACGTGTGTTGCAGCAAATTTTTAGCAAAAAAACGGGAGAAAGTTTGATGAAATTTACAAATCAAACCCTTCATGTCATGGGAAGAGGATTCCGTTTGGCTAAAAATGGAACAGTAAGCAGCGTCAAAGCCGCCCAAAAAGCCCATCAAGAAGGGAAATTTGAGCGAATGTATAAAGGAATACAACATTTTGGTGTTCAGATTTTGCGATTGCTGGCAATAGCTTGGCGCAATCATTTCATTCGATATGGTGTAATTATAGTTTTAGGAACTATTCTCATTATCAAAAAAGATTTTTACTTGGGTTTGAATATTACTTCGCCTTATCAGCAAGAAGTAGTCAGTGAGCCTTTGCCAAAAATCAGTGAAAAAAATCAAGAAAAGCAAACGCCTAAACCAGAAAAAATTGCGGATAAGGTAGAACTCAAAGGGAGTATTTTTGATGAAATTCCAACACATTTGCTGCGCAATTTTCCAACTCAAGCGGACAGCAACCTCGCTAATACGTTTTCAAATTTGGGATTTATCATGAATCCAGGCTTGGCAAAAAAGCTAAAAGTAAGCTCCAGAATAGTGGCTTTGAAAAAACAAAAATGCCAGAGTTACATCAATCAGTTTGCGCCAATAGCCGTAGAAGAAATGAAAAAATACGGCGTTCCAGCCTCTATCACACTCGCTCAAGGCTTGCTAGAGAGCAACGTAGGCGACAGCAAATTGGCTAAACGCAATAAAAATCATTTTGGAATTAAATGCTTCAAAACGAGTTGCACGACAGGGCATTGCACCAATTATACGGACGATTCGCATAAAGATTTTTTTAGAAAATACGAAAGTGATTGGCAAAGTTATCGAGAGCACAGCGTGTTTTTGCAAAGACAACGATACATTCATTTGAAAGAGTACGGAAAGGATTATAAAAAATGGGCGCACGGGCTGCGCAAAGCAGGCTATGCGACGGATAAAAAATATGGTTCGAAGCTCATAAAAATCATTGAAGTACTGGAATTGTATCAGTTTGATAAGAAAGTATAAGAAAAAAATAGTAGATTTAATTTTGGAATAGATTAAATTCATTGACCATTAACCAAAAATCCAAACTCAATGGAATCTCCTATTATTATTACAGTAGTTATTGCGATTGCTTTTTTTGTGGGCTTTTTTGCATTAATCGTTTATTTGATGAAATGGGGCATTAAGAAGCGCAATAAATCTTTTGAAGACCTTGCGAGAGGATTGAATTTAGAATATGTTGCCCCCATGCAGGAAAAATGGTGGAAGGAGTCTTTCCCTTCGCTTGAGGGAATGTTGTTGGATAGACACGTGACACTCGGAATGTTTTCGAGAGGTTCGGGCAAAAATCGCTATTATGTTTACTATCTATCAATGGCTTGTGGAGTAGGTCGCCAAAAATTTTCGATTTCGAGAGAAGGTTTTTTTAATAAAATAGGAAAGTTTTTTGGTGGAGAAGATATTCAACTGAATGACGAAGAATTTGATAAAAAATTCCTCATCAAAGGCAGTGAAGAGATTTTTGTAAAAAGATTATTGGATAATAACATCAAGCGAATTTTAGTAGAAAATCGCCCTAAAATGAAAGGACGAGTAGAACTAAGACCTAATGAAGTGTATTATGAAGAGATTTTTAATCAGAATTACAAAACACTTCACGCCTCCTCAAAAGCTATGATGTACGTGATGCAAAAAATAGCAGAACGTGCCGAATATATCGAAACGGGAGATTGAGAAATGTAGTTTGCAAATAAAAAAAAACACGGCTTTGATTCATCCATAAGGAATTAAAGCCGTGTTTTTATTTGTGATACTTTTTATTTCAAATCCTAATAATAAGTATGTCTGATTACATTGGCAGCGTATTTTGCCAACCTTACTACTTGGCAAGCGTAACCATATTCATTATCGTACCAAACGTAAAGCGTAACTCGGTTGCCGTCGGGCGAAACCAATGTAGAGGGCGCATCAAAAACCGAAGGCGCACTCACGCCTATCACATCAGAAGAGACAAAATCTTCGTTGGAAGAATACATGATTTGCTCCATCAAAGCACCATCCGTTGATGCAATCTTCACGGCTCTATTCACTTCTTCAATCGTCACGCCTTGCCCCAATTCCAAATTCATAATAGCCAAAGAGACATTAGGAGTAGGAATACGAACGGCATTAGCTGTTAGTTTTCCTGCCAATTCGGGCAAAACAAGGGCAGAAGCATTTGCTGCACCTGTGGTAGTAAGTACCATATTCACGGCTGCGGCTCTTCCTCTACGTGGCTTTTTGTGGAAATTATCCAACAAATTTTGAGAACTGGTATAAGAATGAATACTCTCGATATGACCACTTTTGATGGTAAATGTATCGTTCATTAATTTTAAAATAGGAACGATAGCGTTGGTCGTACAAGATGCCGCACAGAAAATATTGTCTTCATTCAGGTCAAATTCTTCGTGATTGACACCATGAACGATATTCGGAGTATCTTTGGCAGGTGCAGTCAAAAGCACTTTATCTACGCCAGGACGCAAATGAACGCTTAGCTCTTCTTTGTTTCGCCAAACACCTGTATTATCCAATACGATGGCATTGTTGATTCCGTGTTCGGTATAGTCGATATCGGTAGGCTGATTGGCGTAAATTAGCTTGATTCTATTGCCATTCACGATAAGTTCTTCCCCATCTTCACTGACGGCAACCGTGCCATGAAAAGTGCCATGAACGGAGTCCGTTTTGAGCAAGTTCGCTCTTTTTTCAAGCTCTTGGCGAAGGTCTTTGAGTTTTGGGCGCAGCACAATTGCTTTCAATCGGAGTTGTTCTCCACGTCCTGTTTGCGCCACTAAGCGGCGAGTTAGCAAGCGACCAATACGGCCAAAACCATACAAGACAACGTCCGTAGGCTCTATTCTGCTTTTATCATCGCCAATAAAAGGCTCTAGTTCTTTGCGTACAAATTTATAAAGGTCGGCGGTGTAGCCTTTCTCATTTTGCCAGTTTATAGCTATTTTTCCAATGTCAATACGAGCAGGAGCAAGATTGAGGTCAGCTATAATTTCGCTAATAGACAAGCTCATCTCGATAGAAATCGGCTCATCTACATAGTTGCTCGCATACAAATGATGATTAATCACCTCACTAGGGCGAGCATCGTAAATATCTCTGCGAAATAAAATCAATTCGATAGATTTGTCGAAGCGCAATTCTCCAACAATTCTCAAAAGCTCTAGGGCTTTTTTCTCTTTTTCTCGCCATCTTTTCAAAGATGTATCTACTTCTTTTTGCAACTGATTCTCAACCATGTTGATAAATATTTTTATAACAAAATATTAAAAAATACAATCCATATTGACGTTGAATACTGGAATTTGATGCAAAGATAGGGATTAAATTGATGCAAAGAAAGGGCGATTTAAGCAAGATAACTTTAAGTAAATCAGAGTGTTAGATTTACACTTAGAACACTTTTTTTTAGACTTACAATTATATATTTATGAATGTAATGTCTAAGAAATATTATTTGGTGATGTGATTTTTTTTCAAAAGAAGTAAAATTGGAATAGAAAAACTATTTCATGGACTTATAATAAAATATGATTAGATTTTTTGGTCTTATAAGTCATGCTTATGTTACTTGTGTTGATTCTTTGACAATTTTTGCTAACCTGTCCAATGGAGGCTTGCCCCATTGCCCTAAATCTACTTAAAAGCAATGGGACAAGCCATCATTGGACGAATAAGACTTACAAAATCAGCAATTCTCATTATGGAATATTTAACTTTTTGTTTCTTTTTAGCTGGAAAAAGAAGAATCTTAACCCTACCTTATATTTTCGCTATCTTTTTTCCTTATGGCGAATTGCTGCCTTCATTTACATACTATATCTTTTATCTACAAATATGGTCAGAGAGTTATCACCCTTATAGTAGACTTTATTCACAAAACTAAATCCTATTACATAACTAACTGCCTATTACATAACTAACTGATAATGAAGATAGACAAAGCGGCTTCGCCGCTTTGTGAATAATGGCTAGTTTTAAAATAATTTTATCCGACCACTTATGTGCCTATTGTGCCTGCCGACAGGCAGGTTTAAAAAAAAGGCATCGAAAATGCTACGAAAAAGAACACACGCCAAAACCTAAAACAACATTCTAGCTCGAATGGTATGCTTGATTTCTTTTAATTTTTCGAGCAATTGCTCCGACAAATTCTGTTTTACATCTATCACCACGTAGCCAATTTTTTCATTGGTAGTCAAATATTGCCCTGTGATATTGATGTTCATTTCAGAAACGATATTGTTGATTTTAGAAATAACACCAGAAACATTTGCATGAATATGTAAAATACGATGTGTATCTTTCTGGAGGGGCAAATGCAAGGCAGGAATGGAATGAGAGCCAATAGTAGAACCCGTATCGAGGTAATTGACTAACTTATGGGCTGCGTCAATTCCGATACTCGCCTGCGCTTCCTCCGTTGAGCCGCCAATATGAGGCGTAAGAATCACATTATCCAAGCCCTGAAGCGGGTTCTCAAATTTATCGCCTTTGCGTTTCGGTTCTTTAGGAAATACATCCAAAGCAGCACCACGGATGTGTTTACTTTCCAAAGCCGCTTTCAAATCTTCAATCACTACTACATTGCCACGGCTGAGGTTCAAAAACGCAACACCTTTTTTCATTTTAGCAAATTCCTCTGCACCAATCATGTTTTCCGTTTCGGGCGTAGCAGGTACATGAAGCGTTACGATGTCTGATTTTGCCAGCAATTTGTTCAAAGATTTGACCGCTTTTGCATTACCCATTGGCAATTTAGGTACTATATCGTAATAAATTACATTTAGCCCCATGGCTTCTGCCAAGACCGAAACTTGCGAGCCGATATGACCATAACCTATAATTCCGAGCGTTTTTCCACGAACTTCAAAAGAGTTTTTGGCAATTTTTAACCATTCTCCACGGTGTGCGCTGACGCTTTTCTCGTGGATGCCACGCATAATAAATACAATCTCCGCAATGACCAATTCCGCAACCGAGCGAGTATTATTATAAGGAGAATTAAAAACAGCTACTCCTCTTTCGGCAGCGGCTTCCAAATCCACTTGATTAGTCCCGATACAAAAACAACCGATGGCAAGAAGTTTGTCCGTACTTTCCAATACCTTTCTAGTCACTTGCGTTTTGGAGCGAATACCGATAATGCGTACTTCGTCCAATTTTTCAATCAACTGCTGCTCCGACAAAGCCCTGTCCAACAATTCAATATTAGTATATCCAGCATCAATAAAAGCATTATAGGCATTTTTATGAATCCCTTCAAACAATACCACTTTGCATTTTTCTTTAGGAAAAGAATGTTTCATTCTGATATATAAATTTTTCAATCATCTCTATAAATAATTGAGGCATTCTTAAAAAGAATGCCTCAATTGTTTTGGGGGCGCAAGATAAAACTTCTTTTATTAAGAAATGCTAGAATAACTTAGGGAATGTATGGCAATCGTAAGAAAATCACTTAAAAGAAGAATTGCTGGTGTTTTTTCAGTATCCGACTTTTGAGTTTCTACCCAAAATCAGTGGATTTAAAACGGCAAATTTTTCACATCCACATTTCCGCCAGTAATAATAACACCTACTTTTTTGCCTTTAAAACGCGCTTTTTGCTGCACTACAGCCGCAAAAGAAACCGCTGCCGAAGGCTCTACAATGATTTTTATGCGTTCCCAAATCATACGCATAGCCGCCACTATTTCATCTTCGCTCACCGTAATGATGTCATTTACGTGCATTCGGATGATTTCAAGCGTTTTTTCGCCTAAGTTGGTGCGCAACCCATCTGCGATGGTATTTACAGTATTATTGTATTCTATTTTTCCGCTGTGAAATGCTCGAAAAGCATCGTCCACGATTAGCGGTTCTGCTCCAATGATTTCAACATTTGGGCGAGCATAATGCGTATAAAGAGCCGTGCCACTCATCAGGCCGCCACCGCCAACAGGCGCAATAATGACATCCAAATCAGCAATCTGCTCATGCAATTCCTTCGATGCGGTAGCCTGTCCAGCAATCACATCATAGTTATTAAAAGGATGAATGAAGGTAGCTTGCGTTTGCGCTACTACTTCTTCGAGCCTTGCAGTACGGTCTTGAATGGTATTGCCGCTCGTGAAAATAGTAGCACCGTAGCCTTGAGTCGCTTCACGTTTGATAGCAGGTGCGTTTTCGGGCATGACAATATAAGCAGGAATGCCTTGCAGTTGTGCTGACAGGGCTACGGCTTGAGCGTGATTGCCCGAAGAATGCGTGGCAATGCCTTTTTTACGCTCTTCACCCGTAAGCGTAAGCACCGCACTCGTTGCGCCTCGCATCTTAAATGCGCCTATTTTTTGGAAATTCTCGCATTTGAAATACACCTGACAGCCCACTATATCATTAATACTCGTAGCACTCATAACAGGCGTGCGATGGATAAAGGGTTGAATGGCTTCATGCACTCGCTCTATATCTTGCAAAGTTGGGATGGTCGTTATTTTTTTCAATGTCGTTATTTTTAATAAAAGTTTATTTTTGAAATACATTCACATCATTCAAATTTATAATAAAAACGTTGTCCTTCGTTTGACTTTCTATCAATATTTTTAAAAAAATGCGAATGAACAGTGCGTAAAACTATATTTTAGAAAAAGGATTGTAGAATTGAAGATAAGATAATACTATTCCTTAAATATTTCGTGGATTAAAATCCTGATAAAATCAGGTGGATTAATGACAAACATAAAACGATATGAAACAAAATTTTACGATATGGCTCATTTTTATACTTATAACAGGAAGCGCAATAGATGGAACTGCCCAGCGAAAAAAGAAATTTAATCCGAAAAACCGCTTCAATGCAGGGATTACCTTAGGTGCAAGTTTCGCTCAAATTGATGGCGATAATTACGTCGGCTACCATCAAGTAGGCATTCAAGCAGGTGTGAGAGGCATCGCCAAACTTAGCACAAATTTCGATTTGGCCATAGAAATGCTTTTTGCTCAAAAAGGTAGCCTTGACCCGGACATTCGTGTAAAGGATAATAAATACCGACAACTTGCTTTGAGTTATGTTGAAATTCCTGTTTTGGTACACCGCCATTTTATAGGAAGCAGAAACGTGAAAGGGAGCATAGAGTTGGGTGCGTCGTTTGGGCGATTGCTCGATTATAAAATTTACGAACATGAAAATCCTCAAAATTATATTCCATTTTCAACCGTAGAAGAATCCTTTAATCGAAACGAATGGTCGTTGGTATTCGGAGGCGGAATATACTTTTCAGAACACATTAGAGTTTTCGTTCGCAACAATATTGGTTTGAGTTTTTTGTATAAAATGCCTGAACCCGACCCCGACGCAACTACCGTTGAACCGCCCAGTACTTGGACAACTCCTACCTTCCAAAAAGAAATTCGGCAGTTGAGAAACTATCAATTTTCGGTGAACTGTAATTA
>CALOED010000257.1:0-3386 GCA_942492005.1 uncultured Saprospiraceae bacterium | reverse complement strand
ATGTTTAGAGTTGGATTGAAGGGTGCGTTTTGAAATAGAAGTAGCGTAGAAATTGACCACCGTTCTGCCATCTTTCAAAAAATCAATGCGTTTATGCGCTTCGCAATAGCAATCAAGATTAGCTCCAGAGCGGATAAGTTGTTGAATTTTTGAAAAATTTTGTGGCACACGAAGGAACTCTTGACAAAGGGCTTGCGTCCTATCTTGGCTATGTAGATTGACATTTGCCACCAAGAAAAATAGAAGAAAAGAGAGGAATATTTTACAATGATTTTTCATTTTACTTTTGCTTTATACTCTATTGTAAAGGAATTAATTATCCCATTATTAGTGGTGTGTGTGTTTTAGCATTATTTGACGCTAAAATAACTCCAACAATTGTATTAAGAAAATGTTTAATGTAAAAATATCTGTAAATGTGTGCAAATCAACAAAAAAACTTGTTTTTTAATAAAGCCTCCTAAGTCTATTTGTTGATAAAATTCCCAAAATTAGATTTTTTAGCAAATTGATTAATCATTCACTGGCATTGCGAGCAGGTAAGATTTTAAGTGTTTTATTTAATAGCATCTACGGCGTTCAAAGTTTTGTGGGAATAGTACTGTGTTTTGTTTCTCGCAGAGCGGCAAGAGATTTTTTTTAAAATAGTATGATTTTGGTTATAATGATAACCAATCACCGATTAGGTAGTAATTCTTCACTATGGAAATTCTATTGCCCGACATCTTTATTGTGGGGATTAATGAAACTAAAGGATTTTCGGGTTTTAATCCAACATTACCTCAGTTTAGGGGTAAAACCCTGATTTTTAGATTTATTCTTTACCTCGCCCTGAAGATACGGGCAATGGATAAAGCCATAGTGAGAATTGCTGGTCGAAATATTTACTTTAGCTTACTTAATAGAAATATTTCTAATCAATAACCTACGGCACGGGGTCGTGTCCATGACCGCCCCACGGATGACAAGACACGATGCGCTTGATAGCGAGCCAGTCACCTTTGAATGCGCCATATTTCTGAATGGCTTCGAGGCTATAAGCCGAGCAAGTAGGCGTGTAGCGGCACATTGGCGGGAAAAGTGGCGAAATCACGAGTCTGTAAAATTTTATAATCAAAACAAATACCTGACCTATCAGCCACGAAATACCTTTTATTATTATCACGATTTTTCTTTTTTTTTAGAATTTTGAAACAATTAATTTGCTATCGGGTCAGCTTCTGTTTTGGAGCAATATGCACTAAAATAAGTAGGGTAAAATTCGCACAATTCATCTTCGATAGTTTGCTGAATAGTATAATGCTTGATAACGCCCTTTAGCTTGTACTCTTTGAGCATATTGGCCAACTTTTTATAAGAAGGGCTACTGAAAACCTCATTCATGTGTTGAGCAATGGCTTGTTCGTATCCTGGTCGATTGTTGGCATAGTCGGCAGGATTTGGCTCTTTTCGTTGTTTATCTAACTCAAAATTTTTGATGGCTTGCTCCAAATCATCATTGAAAATCAATATTTGGTCATCGGTGAATGGAACAATCGGTTCTATTTCGGGGTCATCATCACTTTCATCAATCACCGTTACATTAGGATTGAAGCGAATGGTATCGGCTCCGTCATTTATCTGCGTAGAATCAGAAGTTACTCGATTGTTTCGATTGAATAGCTTTTTGAGGTCAACGCCTGTCCGTTGAGATAAAAAATTGAAGCCTAGCATGACCGCAGCTACAATTACCGCCCAAACGATAGGTGGCGTTTTTCGGAAAAACATCCGCTTGACCACCAGATAACTAAAGATAATCACAAAACCCAAAATCACGCCTTCACTAGGCTGTGGAGAGTCTGTTTGGTAATCTCCACCTAAATATTTATAGCCCCAATGCACAATATAAGCCATTAAGTACAATAAAAATTCGCCAATACTTGCGACTAATTCTATGAGGTTGCCCAAAATACCCGTTAGAGAAGAAGTGTCTTGTTTTAAATAAAATTTGAAATAAGAAAACACAGAAACACTAATCAGCAACAAGGTCATATTTACTCGAAAACCATCGTTGATATTACGGGCTTGCTTCCTAAAACCATCCTCCATCGTGTTTTCGAAGCGTTTCAGAAAGTTATCCATCCCCCAGATGAGTGCGCCTGTCATCATCATCCAAAGCATGGTCATAATCAACTCGGATGATGTAAGTTTTCCTAACATATTGTGTGGAATTGAATTTTTTTAAAGTACTGTAAAATGATTTTAATGGAATGACGAAACCTACCTGTCTGCTAACTAGGTAATGGAGTATTGATACGGATTTCATTACTTCAAACTTACCTCAATTAATTAGGTATATCCATAAACCTACTCCAAAAGTAAAGAAATAAAACTTTTAGGTCTAATGTATTCGGCCAATTGAACTTGGTTTTTTCTAATATTTACGTAATTTTTAGGTGAAGCACTTAAATTTAAGTGATTTGAAACCAACGAAATTTAAACTTCTTCTAAAATTTGATGTATTTTAGTTGCGGTTAGTAGCGTTTTAAAAGCTATAAAATAATCATTCAGTTTGCTGAATAGTAAGAAAAAAAAGATATGAGCGGAAGAAAAAGCAGCCGAATAAAAACATTACACATCGTATTGGTGGTATATATTATCTCATTTTCGGTGTGGTGGACGTATTTGCTATTGTCCAAAAACAATGATTCTTACAATACTAAAATAGAGTTGCTCAAGTCAGAAATGACGAATAAAGGGACTTTTAACCTCGCCACTTTTGAGGCTGCGCCAAAACACAAGGAATTAATCAAGAAGAAAAAAAGCCAACAACGGATGATACTAGCGGAGGCTTTGGTGTATTTTGTGATTTTGTTGGTCGGTGTTTGGTTGGTGTATCGGAGTTTTAAGCAAGAAATCATCTTAGCTCAGGCAGCAGCGCAATTTCCTATTGTCGATTACGCATGAGTTGAAATCGCCGATTGCCTCGATACGTTTGGCATTGGATACAATATATAAGCGAGGAACTTTGCTCAAGCCCGAGATGATTCAGAAGTTATCAAAAAATGGTATTTCGGAAGCAGAGCGATTGCATGATTTGGTCAATAATATTTTGCTGGCAGCTAGGCTCGATAGCGGTTTGCAGCTTACTCCTGCCGATGTAGATTTAGTTCAATTTTTACATCCAATGGTTGCGCAATTGAGAACGAAGTACCCAAATGCAGTCTTCAACTTGGAGCAAGAAGGAAAAATCCCAACGATACAAGCAGATGAAAATGCGCTGACTTCTATTGCGCTCAATTTATTGGAAAATGCGGTAAAATATTGTCCGAGCGGCTGCACGATTGACATAAACGTAAAAGGCACGGATAGCGAAGTATTAATGGAAATAGCGGATAAAGGCATCG
>CALOED010000256.1:0-3817 GCA_942492005.1 uncultured Saprospiraceae bacterium | reverse complement strand
GCTGCCTTGTTTACACTGAAAACCAAAGTACAATGGGGCAATGGGGCAAGCGACCATTGGAGAACAAGATTAACTTATTTTTGAAACACTGTACTTAGTACAGTGTTTCAAAAGTTTGTTTATATACTCCAAGGTAGCTTGCTGCCTTGTTTACATTGAAAACCAAAGTACAATGGGGCAAGCCACCATTGGAGAAAAGATTAACTTATTTTTGAAACACTGTACTTAGTACATTGTTTCAAAAGTTTGTTTATATACTCCAAGGTAGCTTGCTGCCTTGTTTACACTGAAAACCAAAGTACAATGGGGCAAGCCACCATTGGAGAAAAAGATTAACTTATTTTTGAAACACTGTACTTAGTTCTCAATCACAAACAGACTTACAAAGTCTTTAAAACTTCGCAAATCAAAACAACTACAACCAACAAATTATGAAAAAATTATATCAAATAATCATCGCCATTTTAATGATAAACGGCTCTTTATCAACAGTCACTTTCGCACAAACGACCCTTAAAAACACTAATGCAACCATAAAGATAGAAGGCGGATTTTTAGTATTAAAAAATACTAAACTTATCAATGATAATGATTTCAATGCTTCGGGAGGAACGGTTCTCATCACAGGCGATGCGACTGATGAGAATGCCTCAATTAGTGGTTTGGATATTCCTACTTTTTACAACTTACAAATCAATAAAACGTCAAATGGTGCTTTAGTAGAAAATGAAATAACGGTTTCTAATGAATTGATATTGACGAATGGTAATTTAATTGTCCAATCTGAGGATTTGATAATTTCAAGTTCGGGTTCAATCAGCGGCGGAAGTGCCAATTCTTACATTCAAACAACAGGATTAGGAGTACTAAACCAAAGAGTTGGCAATTCTAATATCGTATTTCCTGTTGGTAATCAATCTTATACGCCTGTTACGTTGAATAATTCAGGTGTAAACGATGGTTTCAAAGTGCGAGTAGAAAATGAGGTTTATCAAAATGGAACAAGTGGCAACGCAATAACAACCGATGTTGTCGATGCAACTTGGCACATCAGTCAAGTCGATGGAAACGGAGTAAATGTCACCGCAACCTTTCAATGGAATGCAAGCGATGAACTCACCAATTTTGATAGAACGCAATCTTTTGTGAGTTATCACGATAATGGTATATGGAACAACGGAACGGCTGCTGCCGCTTCCGGAAGTAATCCTTATACCCTTTCAGCTTCAAATATTACGATTTTATCTCCGTTTATTATTGCTTCTGATGCCAATGTTTTGCCTGTCGAGTTGTTGTATTTCTATGGCGAAAAGGTAGAAAATGGCGTGTTGCTATCTTGGGAAACAGCGACTGAAATTAATAATGATTATTTCGATGTGGAATATAGTTTGGATGGAATTAATTTTGAAAAAATAGGCAGAGTGCAAGGCGCAGGAACGACAACGGAAAATCAATTGTATGAGTTTTTGCATAATCCTAGTAAAGACGTTGCAATGCAACGTCTCTACGATTATTACCGATTGAAACAAGTTGACCTCGGTGGAAAATACGAATACACCAATATTGTTTTAATAACAATTCAACAATCAAACAATTCAACAATCAAACTCTTTCCCAATCCGACTTCTGATTTTATCAATATAAAAATTGACGACAGCCAAATAGGAGAAATAAAATTGCAAATCATCGATATTCGAGGTAGAATTTTAAAAGAATATCCGTTAGAAACAACAAATAACCAGTATTCCGTAACCAGCCTTCCCGCAGGAACTTATTTTGTGAGAATTGGAAAGCAAACCCAAAAGCTAGTCAAACTATAACTGGTTCTTTGACAATTTTAAAAAAGCCCATCATTTCTGATGGGCTTTTTGGGCTGTCATTTTGACTTTTTTAGCTATCCTTTATTCCCCAAAAAAAACATCAGAGATTTAAACACCTCACGCCCCTTCTACTATCGCTATCTCCTCCGCCGTCAGTCCATACAAGGCATACACCAACTCGTCTATTTCCGCTTCTAAAGCACTCGTGTCTGCCGTTGGGTCGGATTTTTTTAGGGTGAGGATTTGGGTGGTTTTTTCTTTAAAAGGTTGCTCTTCTTTTTCAGTTACTTGTTTGACTGGTATTTGTTCAAAAATTACTTTTCTAACCTCTTTAGAATTGCCTTGTAACTCTGGAAAGTTTTCAGCAAAACAAAAACGAAATAGTTTTGAATTTAGAAAACTGCTTAACCAATATAATCTATCAGCGATTAAGTGAAAAGCTTTATCATTATGATAATAATGGTTATCTAAATCAAGAGCAAACGGTAAAAACTTTGTCATATTCGGATAGATAATTTTAGGTTTTTCAAAATTTTGCCAATAGGCAATGCTATCCTGCGTTTCAAACCATTTCCCTGAAGTTTTTTTACGACTTCCTTTCTCTCCTGTTTGTTCTAATCTTTTACCAAACGATTTTAAGTATTCATAAACAGCGGGATAGTCTTCGATAGTTAAATTTAAACTAGGAAAAGTTCCAACTATCCATAACTCTTGAAAATCAGCCACATATTTTTGAATATCACGACCTCTTAATATAGGCTTTATAATTTCTTCACTTTTGGCATCTTGAGCAATTAATTCCTCTCGTTTAGGTTTATCAATGATAAAGGCTTGATTAAAACCTGTTAAAATACCTCGGTTAATTTGAATGTCCCAATCTTTTAATTTTATACCTTGCTCTTCTACTTTTCGCTTGATTTTAAAAGTAGATTTATCCGAAATCACCCAAGAATTTTCAGAAAAATTATCAATTTCAATATGTTCATTTTTAAAAATAGCATCTAAATACTCTAAGCGATTTTGGTCTTTTTTAGTGAAACGAATAGCTTTTGTAGGCTTGACTTGATTGTTTTTTTCAAAAAATAGAATATTCGTCAAAACTGTCGCACTATCAAAAATATCGCAATCTGATAAATCAATTAAATCGCTTACAGTCACTTTGTCTAAAAAGAAATTTCGTAACGATTTTCCATAATTCGCTCGCATCCATGCACTTCCTGTGATGAAACTCAAAAAGCCATTTGTTTTTAAAATATGTTCTGCTCTTTCATAAAATAACGCATATAAATCGCCTGTGCTTTGATAAGTCGCATAATTCAGCGTTTTGTAGGCTTTTGACATTTCCTTCATCTTTTGCATCTGAACATAAGGCGGATTACCAATCACCACATCAAAGCCAATAAAATTCCCTTCATCGTCCAGCACTTCGGGAAACTCAAACCGCCATTCAAAAGCATTTTGATAGATTTTATTGTTTTCTATTTCATGGATTTTGGTTTTGAGCTTAGTGATTTTTTCCTCCAGTTTAGCCTTATCTTCTTCCTGCGCTTTGGTCATTTGCGTATCGAATAGGGAAGAGGAACTATATTTATAAAACAACTCCTCACCGAGTTTGGCGAGTTGTCGCTGTTCCTTGCTATTCGCAGAAATCGAGGTTTTAAAATCCGTTTTGATGGTATTAATCAATTCGAGCATTTGCCATTTTTGCTCTTTGGTTTGGGCGTTTCGGTACGTCGCCACGGCTATTCGGTAGGCATCAATCGAGTATTTGTGCTTTTTGAGTGCCTTTTTCAAATCCGCATCCAACGCAAACCGACTGATGAGCGAGTTACCACATTTGATATTGATATCGATATTCGGTAGCGTTTCGAGTTCTCGATTTGCAGGACTGTGACTTGCGAGGTCTTTCAGACCTTGTAAGTCTTCTTCTCTATTTTTAGACCTACTAAGTCTTGAAGACTTCGCAGGTCGGAAGTCCCGTCCTTATAATACGCATT
>CALOED010000255.1:0-9257 GCA_942492005.1 uncultured Saprospiraceae bacterium | reverse complement strand
CTTATGAAGACGTTGGCGCAAAAGTCAGCAGTCGCAACGATGTGATAAAAGAAGCGGATATTTTATGCTCTATCAACCCGATAGATAGCACAGAACTAGCAGGCGCAAAGGATAACTTAACGCTGATTTCGCAGTACGAACCATACAACGTTCCCGAACGGGTAAAAGCTTATGCGCAAGCCAAACACAATGTATTTAGTTTGGATATGATACCTCGTATCACTATTGCGCAAAGCATGGATGTATTGTCTTCGATGGCTTCTATCGCTGGCTACAAGGCGGTTTTGATGGCTGCGAATATGATACCGAGCTACTTTCCAATGCTCAGCACGGCAGCAGGTAGCATCCGACCGTCAAAAGTATTGGTGATGGGGGCAGGCGTTGCAGGTTTGCAAGCCATAGCTACGGCCAAACGACTAGGCGCAGTGGTAGAGGCTTCGGATGTGCGTGCAGCCGCTAAGGAAGAAGTCATGAGCTTGGGCGCAAAATTCATTGAAGTAGAGGGCGCAACCGACGACAAAGGCGCAGGCGGATACGCTGTGGAGCAGTCCGAAGATTTCAAAAAACGCCAACAAGAATTGGTGCAAGAAAAGGCCAAAAAGTCAAATGTGATTATCACTACGGCTCAATTGCGTGGGCGAAAAGCTCCTTTGCTTATTCCAAAATCTACGATTGACGCAATGGCTCCAGGTAGCATTATTATTGACCTCGCAGCCTCTACGGGTGGAAATTGCGAATTGTCGGAAGATAATAAAATCATCGTTTACAATGGCGTAACGATTGTGGGCGACTCCAATCTTGCGGCTAAATTACCTGCCGATGCCAGTAGCCTTTTCAGTAGAAATATTTTAAACTACCTGAAACACCTCACGGATAAGGAAGGTAATTTGGAATTTAATATGGAAGATAAAATTACTCAAAGTTCGTGCATTGTGCGCAATGGAGAGGCATTGTATCAGCCTCGTTAGGAAAGTCGGTAGTCGTTTTTTTTCAGGAAGATATGTAAAGTAGTTTTTTTTTAAAATTTGAATAAAATTATGGAAGAGATATTAATATTTCTAAATGATGCATTCCCAATGGTTTTTATCCTAATACTAGCCATATTTTTGGGGACGGAGGTCATTTCCAAAGTGCCAACGGTGCTTCACACACCGCTCATGTCGGGCGCAAATGCCATTAGTGGCGTGACGATAATCGGTGGTATTTGGCTAGTCAGGCAGTCTGCTTCGGGCGATTATTTTACTTTGATTATAGGTACGCTGGCTATCATTTTTGCAATGATAAACGTAGTGGGCGGCTTCAAAGTAACCGACCGAATGTTGAGTATGTTTAAGAAAAAGAAATAGGTGATTTTCGTTTTTCAAAAAGGCAATGCTCTAACCAATCAGCATATTGGCTTTTAAGAAAATATTTTACCATTGAAGTGGAAATGGCTTTGAAATAGGAATAACATCTGAATTAACTAAAAGACTAAAGCTATTGAAAACCTAAGCGATATTGGATGTTTATTCGACTTTTAGGGCATTTCGACTTTTAACATTTTTACAAAAAAAATATAATGGGCGCAGAAGTATTAACTCAATACGCTTACTTATTAAGTGTGATATTATTTGTACTCGGATTGAAAGGGCTAAGCCATCCTGAAAGTGCAAAACGTGGTAATTTTTTAGCCGCATCTGGAATGATTTTATCCATCGTTGTTTCTCTTTTGATGCCTTTAGAAGGCGGAGATGGCAATTTTGGGTGGATTTTTGGCGGTTTACTCATTGGTGGCGGCATTGGATTTGTGGCAGCTCAACGGGTATTATTGACCAAAATGCCTGAGTTGGTCTCGTTGTTTAATGGCTTTGGTGGGGCTTGTTCGATGCTCATAGCCGCATTGGAGTTGCAATCATTCACGATGGCATCGGGCGACAAGTGTGGAGTAGTTATTATTTTAGTGGCGTTATTTATTGGTTCGATTTCCTTTACGGGTAGTTTAGTGGCTTATGGCAAACTGGATGGCTTCATCGGAAATTCATTCAAATTGCCAGCACCTCAAATCATCAACGCTGTTTTGTTGTTGGTTTTTGTTGGCGTGAGTGTGTATTTGGTAGTCGAAAATGGCGGCATGATGGCGGCAGATGATGGGCATTTGGCGAATATGTGGCTGGTCGGTTTGCTCGTCTTATCACTGATATATGGTATCACTTTCGTTTCGCCTATTTGCGGCGGCGATATGCCTGTTGTGATTTCTTTGTTGAACTCCTTCACGGGTTTGGCAGCGGCTGGCGCAGGTTTGATTTATGGCAATAATGTAATGATAGTAGGTGGTATCTTAGTGGGTGCGGCTGGTACTATATTAACAATTTTGATGTGTAACGCCATGAATAGGTCGTTGTTGAATGTGATTATCGGCAACTTTGGCGCATCTGGCGGAGGCGTAGCTAGGGGCGAACAAATCGTAAAAGAAGCCAACGTTTCGGATATCTCTATACAATTGAAATACGGTCAGAAGGCAATTATTGTTCCGGGCTATGGTTTGGCAGTAGCGCAAGCGCAGCACGTTTGCCACGAATTAGATAAACTACTTTCGGCAGAAGGGGTGCAAGTAAAATATGCGATTCATCCCGTAGCTGGACGAATGCCGGGACACATGAATGTCCTGTTGGCGGAAGCTGGCGTGGATTATGATAAACTTCTAGAACTGGAAGAGGCAAATGCTGAATTTGCATCTTCGGATATTGTATTGGTCATTGGCGCAAATGATGTGGTAAATCCTGCGGCACTTGATGACCCGAGCAGCCCTATTTACGGAATGCCAATACTGGAAGTGGAAAAAGCCAAAGCGGTAATTGTTTTCAAAAGAAGTATGCGACCAGGTTATTCTGGTATCGAAAATCAATTGTTCTTTGGGCCAAAAACTAAAATGCTGTTCGGCGATGCAAAAGCGTCTTTGAACAAAATTAAAGATGAATTGGGGAATATTTAGATTGTTGTGATTGTTGGATTGTTGGATTGTTGGATTGTTGGATTGTTGGATTGCTGGATTGCTGGATTGTTGGATTGTTGGATTGTTGGGATTGCCTGCCTGTCGGCAGACAGGTTGGATTGTTGTGGAAATTCAACTGCTGATAACGGCATCATTATCCTTTAGATAAATCAAAATAATGCGTCATAGCCTGTCTATTAGACATTTATGAATTGTTCGTGTCGGAACGCAGCAATTCCCCATAAGGTAAAATCAATAACCCTACATCTTCAGTGTGGGGATTGAAAAATTTGACAAGTTTTTGGGTTTTAACTTTTGTAATATAACCCCGCACTAAAGATGCGGGGCAATGGATAACGCCATAGTGGGAATTGCTGATATACAGATTTATTAAAACATAAAATAATAATTATCAGTACTTTATGTTTTTTTATTAATTTATGTTAGACACCCTTTAGTAAATATTCCCTTAAATTCCAGAACACTTTGCAACAACAATCCAACAATCAAACAATCCAACCTGTCTGCCGACAGGCAGGCAATCCCAACAATCTCAACAATCCAACCTGTCTGCCGACAGGCAGGCAATCAAACAATCAAACAATCAAACAATCAATCAAATCTCCCTAATTCTAACCTTCTTCTTTTTCAATCGGCTGTTATCTAATTCTTTTACAATGCGGCTGACACGATTCGTTTTTACGGCTACGAATGCGCAATCTTGTTTGAGTTCAATTACGCCCAACTCGTCCTTATTCAATTCGCCTTGTCGAAAAAATAATCCTGCAATATCGCCTTTTGAAATTTTATCTTTTCTACCACCCGAAATAAAAAGCGTTGTCCACTCGGAAGGCTTAGGCACAGGCGCATCCGCTATTATTTCTTCTTCTAAATGCGGTATAAATTAAGGCAAATCTTCATTTTTCCATTTCAACACATAAGCCGTTCCGTCGCTGTGCATACGGGCAGTTCTACCGTTTCGGTGCGTAAACTCTTCCTTGCGTTGCGGCAAATGATAATGGATAATAAACTGAATAGCAGGCACATCAATACCACGAGCGGCTAAATCGGTGGCTATAATGATTTGATGCGTTCCATTTCTAAATTTTATTAAAGCTCGCTCCCTTTCTTTCTGCTCCATGCCGCCATAAAAACATCCATGACTAACTCCATTTTCGGTCAAATAATCACTTACTCGCTGAATAGAAGCCTTATAATTGCAAAAAACAATGCCCGGCTGATTGCCAATATGAGCAAGGGCTTTGAGTAGCGTTTCGAGTTTGTCCTTATCTGGCGAAATGATAGATTTGATGGTCAGTTGAGGCGAGTACAACATCTAAGTGATTAACGATTAAAGGCTTACGAATACCAACAAATGCAGGCATTTCAACGCCTTGCGTAGCCGAAGTCAATATTTTCTTTTCCAGATTGCTCAAAGCCAATACGAGTTCGCTCATTTCATCTTCAAAACCCACTTCGAGCGATTTATCAAACTCATCTAGCACCAATGTTTTATCTCCTCCACCGAAAAAGTACTTCGTCGCAAATGGTCTGCAACTCGCCCAGGCGTACCAATCAATACCGCAGGACGGTGTTTAAGCTCAATTTTATCTTTTGAAAAATGCCTACCGCCATAGACCGCATTCACTTTATAGCCCGTCCCCATTTCTCGCATCACTTGCTCAATCTGTATCGCCAACTCCCTCGAAGGCGTAATGATTACGGCTTGCACTTCGTCAGAATCATCGTTCAGTTCCGCTATAATCGGCAATAAAAACGCTAAAGTTTTTCCCGTTCCTGTGGGAGAAAGTATCATTACCTCCTGGCTCGAATGAATGGCTAGTTGCGCTTCTTCTTGCATCGCATTAAGCTGTTCAATGCCTAATTTATCTAATATCGCTCTTTGATTTTTTATCTTTTTTGACATTCTGCAAAGATAACCTTTAGTTTGGAATTTGAAACCAAATGCTCTCAAGGCAAGTTTTCCATTAAGATTATCTAACCCACTTAAATTAGAAAAGTAATTAGCGGTTTTTATAAAAAATGTCTATTTTGGCACAGAAAACAAATTACCTAATCCTTTAATAATTAGCCAATAATATGAATAACAACTTTAAAACCTTAACCAGTTTCTTTATCGCTTTTTGCTTTATGATTTCCGCATTTGCCCAATCGCCCAACAGTGCTTACGTTGTACAGCCCAATGATTGGTTGAGTAAAATTTCTAAAACGGCTTATGGCGATGCTCAACTTTATAATCGAATTTTTGAAGCGACGAACGAAAAAGCTGCATCTGACAATAGTTTTAAATCTCTAACAGACATTCACTCGCTTCGAGTTGGTCAGAAAATTTGGATTCCAGCACTGACGAAGCCTGCCGTTTCCCAAAATATGGAAAAAGTACCCGCTACGAATTGTGAAATTCGCCTGTGGTACAACTATCAAGTAGTAGCAATTGGGGCCATTAATAAAAAGTGGGAACAAGACGGACTAGATTTGGAAACACGAGCGCATAAGGCTTTTGAAATGCGACACGAAGCAAGGGTTAATGCACGATTTATGATGCAAAATAAGGACGAAGTAAAGGCTTTGCAAGACCGTGATATGAAAAAATACGGCAATCCAAATGGTCCAACTTTCGATTATTTGGTCAAAAAAAATACGGATAAAGGGCTAAGTAAAGCAGAAGCGTATCAGTCTATTATTGATAGTTCGAGCCGAACGGATTCTAAATATAATGAAGACTGTCAGTAGCCTACTCAGCTAATCATCTTGAAATGATTGAATTTAAAAGACTACTTCAATTCACTCGAAATTGAAGTAGTCTTTTTTTGGGACAAGCCAAAAGTCTCTCCAAAATGTGGGTGAGGAACGGATTTTAAGACGGGACATCACTTCTGCGGTCTTGCCTATCGGCAGACAGGTTCAAAGCTAAAAATTAACCGCTCCTTCTTATACGACATAAATATTTGAAAAGCGTATTTACTATACAGACCTAACTTGCTTAGGAGGTTTCGGCTCAATAGCTGTTTTTCTTAATTTCTATCCCTTTATTATGATTATATTGAAGTCTAAATAGTTCTCCCTTCTGAAGATGAATAGGTTTTTGGGTAAATTGAAGATTGACCGTCCAATGAAAATTTTTATCCGCAATTATTGGATTTGTTGATAATATGATGTTTTCGGCTAATTCTAAATCACAAAATATCGTCATTCCATTTAAAATACCATTATTGGTAGAGGTTAAACTATGTTTGGTTTCATACTCTGATTGAATATCAAATAAATCAATATTTGCTAAAAGGCAAGGAGCAGAGAATGTAGGAAATTGGGCAGCTTTTGTAGCAGATATAAATGTATTAGGTGTTGTTAATAGGTTTTTGAAATCGGAAGATATTAAGCTAGTAAATTTAATATGATACAAATTTTCCCATTTTTTCACATCTGCTTTTGTAAAATGATGCAATGACCAAAACTCAATGGATACTCCAATCGGAGATGCCATTAGTCTTAATTGACTAGGTATCATACGGGCATCTTTGGTCAAAAATCTTTTTTGTGCATCTTTAGTAAAACTTAGGATTCCTTCATCTAACGGATGATTTCCAATGATTTCACTGATTAAAACAGTTGCTTTTTCTGGGATATTGACTTCTGTTGACCAGCCTTCTATTAGTGTTATTTTATCTTCCACTCCATTGGCTTTGAAATTTGCTCTAGCCAATTGAGCCATTTTTCTACCTGCTTCAATTGCATAGACCTTTTTAGCTCCTGCCCTTGCGCAACCGCAATAGCTAAAACTCCCGACCCAGTTTCCTATTTCTACAACAATATCCGTAGGACGAATAACCTTTTGTATTGCGTTGATATAAAGGTTGGTTCGCTTCGTATCATTGAGCATTAAAATATGAATATTGGCATTATCAAACCCAGGATTGAACTCATGAGGAGCATCATGTCTCGTCTCTTTTTCGTCCACTAAAATACGAGAATGGGTAAAATCATAAATAGTACTTATGATATCCGTTAATTCTTGAGCATCGTTTATTTTTGAACTAAAATAATCCAGTGCCTCTTCTAATGTTTGAGGAGATGAAAAGGTCTCTAAAATACGGATAGCCGACGCATTATGTTTTTGGGGCGTACCATCTATATCAAATAACACTTCTTTATTGGATAGGAACTTAATGACAAGACCTGTTTTTATGGTGTATTTAGTTAGAGATTTTTTTGAATTTGATTTCAAAGTGTTAAGGTTTTAGATGAAACAGAATTAGTTTCGTCACTAATGAATAGTTATTGCCAAATATAGAACTCTTTTTAGGAGTTTCCTTCTGTGTCTGCTTCTTAATTTCGGGACTTCTCCAGTTATCGAATATCTCGACAGTGCCAAATGTCTAAGACCTTTCAGTTCAAGTTTATCATCCTCCGTTCGTTTATACATTTTGCATTAAACTACTGTGTCTTTTTGGGTATAATCCGTTATGTGTCAAAAGGCAACAGCATCTAATGCTGTTTTTTATTCGGATACAGAGTTCCTGCTTCCCTAACAACTATAATTGATAAAGATGAAAGACTTATTAATAATAATTAGTGTGATAATTTGCCACTTCCAAGGTATTGCACAAAGTGATAATTTACCTGATTTGACTTTTGAGAAAAAGCTAGAAACCCCAATGATAAATGAACCTATTAATCTTGAGATTAGGATTAAAAACATCGGAAACACCATTTCCCAACCTACAACACTAAGTATCTATCCAACTTATAGTTCGGTGACAGCTTCTGATATAGAACGCCTAAACCTAAAACTGGTGGATACTGATTTCTTTTTCAAAATGTATCGAATTACTCGTAGTATTCCAGCTTTGAAACCAAATGAAGTGACTGTTGTGAATGTCAAATTAGATAAAAAATACACAGAAGATTGCAGCTTTTTTATTCAAATAGATAGAGAAGAGCAGCTCAAAGAGGCGAATAGGAATAATAACAAAATCGCTTTTCCAGAAAGTAAGCGAGCCGATTATCAATTGCTCCCAGACTTAGTTGTAAAGAAAATTCATTCCCCTCAATATGATTATATCGACAGCACTATTTTGACAATTGAAGTTCAAAACGTTGGTTTTTGCACAGCCGAAAATGTCATTTTAAATGCTTGGGAAATCACGACCGTTTTACCTAATGTTCCTGAAAGGGATTTAAAAGCCTTACTGGGCGAAACTTGGTGGGTAGTGAAAGGGAAAAAGAGTACTGAACCTATGTTTGATATTTCGGGAAAACTAGGCGATATTCCAGCAGGCGAAAGCGTGAAAGTGACGATAAAATTCAAAGGTTGGATTTATAATCCTGATTGTAAAATCGGTGTAGAGGTCAAAACAACTACGGAAGAGTTAAATAATTACAACAATGCAAAATCGTTTATTGATTTAGGTTGAGCGATGGCTTTGTTGGCCATGTTGTCATTTCAATTCCAATATGGTACGACAACTCATACCAATTCATTTTCATAAAAAATCACTGATTTTGTTGTATTCCACACCCGCTACCTCCTTTGTTAGCCAGCGTGTTTCTCTGCTCGAAAATACAATAAAACTATCATATTTCAAATCCATAATTTGACTAGCCTCGTGCTTTAACATTTTCAATTGATTGAGCTTCAATTCTCCTTCAAATACCGAATCTAGTATTCAATTCAAATAATGTCGGCAGAGTTTGAGCATCTTCCCTACCTGCTTTTCTCCGCAGTCATAAATTGCAATAACGTACATGATTATTTTTTTTGACAGGATGTACAGTTCTTTGAATTTATTGGCTCGCTGCGAATAAGAAGTCTCATGAATAAATTTTCCTTCGGCCACCAATACGCTATTTTGTTCCATCTGAATGCCGTTGGCAAATAGCCAAAGTTTGCGATGACAAAGGTGGTAATAGTGAATATGTGTGACGGTTGTCATTTTTGTTGATTTGGTGTAGAAAAACAGTAGTTCTGTACCATTATATTTTATTTCTAAAATGGCAATTCATCATTATTATCCATATTTTTATTTCCTAAACTCATGATATGGTCATCATAAGATTTATACTTAGATGCTTTGCTAATTTTAGCAAAAATCGTTTGAGTACTTGGTTGCATTTTAAATAAAAAGTAATCTTTTGTATCTTCCAATTTGCCCCATTGAGACCAATGCGCTACAAACTCTTTATATTGACGCTCCAAACTCCAAGCAATAAAATGCTCTGAATAATATCCTTTACCAAATAGAAAATGTAAAGCAATCGTTACTGA
>CALOED010000254.1:0-8528 GCA_942492005.1 uncultured Saprospiraceae bacterium | reverse complement strand
AGTGGCTCTTATTATCATTTATTTCAGCGTAAAACCCGACCAAAACCTAAAAATGGTTGGAAAGTGCGCCCATAAGCAGAAATTTAGATTCCGAATTTTATGCTGCTAAATTTGATAGCCTAAAAGCCGAATACGGCAACAAAAAAGCCTTGCTTGAAGGTTACGAATTGCAATGCTTAATCGCCTTATCCAAATATCCAGAACTAAAAGATGTTAAAATATCATTTGAGTTTGATAATATTTCTGCACCGCTGGAGTCAACTTGATTTTATGACGCTGCTGCGCAATGGCAAGCACCGTCGTTATCGGATTTTGGTGAGCAACGACTCCACTGGCTTTTTCAAAAATGCGCTGATTGGTAAAATGAATTTTGATACGCAAGTTGCCCTTCTCACCCATGAATTGGGGCATACGACTTATTATCACCAACTCAATTTATTTCAAATTGGACGTTGGGGGATTAACTATTTAGTACAAGTAAAAAATTCGAGGTTCCAACACGAACGAGACACTGATAGGATGGTGATTTATAAAGGCTTAGGCTGGCAACAATTTGAAAGTGCTTCGTTTTTTTATAGGCTTTTTAATAATGGAGAACTCGAAATAGACTTGGAAACCATTCAAGAAGGCATGGGAAATTACCTCAACCCTTCTGAAATTATATTGGAAATGAAAAATCTAGAAGCCTATCAAACAACTATGGAGACTTTTGAAAAAACGTTAGAAAAAGAATAATTTTTTTGCAACTTTTTATTATTTTCCTTATTATATAGTCGAGTAATACTTTAAGTACTTAAAGTATTACTCTCTTTTTATATTTAAAACTTACAACATCACTTTTAAATCAAAGAATATGTCAAAAGAAAACCTTACGTGGAAAGCTGCCCTTGATAGATTGAAAACAGGGAATCAGCGTTTTGTTAATGACAAATTGGACGGAAAACTGCAAAACTCTGACCGAAGAAAAGAGCTAACATCTGAGCAAAATCCTTATGCGATTGTTTTGAGTTGTGCGGATTCTCGTGTCGTTCCAGAATTGACTTTCGACACAGGACTGGGCGAAGTATTTGTGATTCGGGTAGCTGGAAATGTTGCCAATGCAGAATCTATTGCTAGTATCGAATATGCTGTTGCACACTTGGGCGTAAATTTGATTGTGGTACTCGGACATGAAAGTTGTGGTGCCGTAGGAGCGGCTCTAAAAGGTGGCAATAATGGTTATAATTTGAATTTATTATTGGCGCATATCAAGCCAGCAATTGATCAATCGCCTAGTGGCGAAGTGAATGACGTTGTAAAAACCAACGCTTCATTGACAGCCGCAGACCTCGTGGACCGTTCTAAAATTATTAGAGATGCGGTGGCCGATAATGGAAAATTAAAAATATTGCCTGCCTACTATCATTTGGGAAGTGGCGCAGTAGAATATTTATAAATCTATACAAATATCAGAAAGTGGCACGCTGTTTCTAATGCAGCGTGCCGCTTTTGTATTTTAAAAATATAAAACAACCAACCCTGTGGACGAAGGCTACATCAAATTTAATGCAAAATGGGCAAAAACGCCTCCCTTGCCAAAAGCCAACATCCAAAATATCAATCATTGGCGCAATGTGATGTATCAGCATCAATTGATAGGAGCTTATCCGAACGGCATCGGATACGGTAATATCAGCGAAAGAATCGGAAACACAAATCAATTCATTATTAGCGGCTCAAAAACGGGAAACTATCCAACGATTGACGAACGACATTATGCCCTCGTCAGCCAAGTATTGGTAGATTTAAACACGCTGGAATGCGAAGGCTCAATCCTCGCTTCATCGGAATCCATGAGTCATGCCGCTATTTATCAAACTTTAGATTGGGTGCAAGGCGTGATACATATTCACCATTTCGAGCTTTGGAAAAAACTCTTGCATCAAGCCCCAACTACCGACAAATCTGCGCCTTATGGCTCGCCCGAAATGGTCTATTCTATTCTCGATTTGTTGGAAAACACCAATTTAGCGCAGCAAAAAATATTTGTGATGGAAGGACACGAAGAAGGAATATTTGTATTTGATACAGACTTAGAAGCCGCTACTCGCCATATTTTGAAATATTTTTCATAAAAAAATCTTAACATATTAAAAATATCTTTACTTGTATTTACTAATTGCTTATATTAGGCGATTAGAATCATGCTTGCTGCCGTTTTTGCCGCAATTGCGTTTTAAAACAATACAAAACATACTCAAAGGCTTATTCGTCGCTTGCTTTTTCCCAATTCGTAAAACAAAAGAAAAATGTTAAAAAAATTAATCTTAACAACAACGCTATTCATCCTCGCAACCTGTTTTGTAAACGCTCACGGAATTGACTACAAGACGTATTCTATACAGTTGATTTCTTACTCTACCGTGCTAGAGGATGACGAATTTGCGGCTGCTTTGAAAAAATTCTCCAAACTAGAAAACCTCGGCTATATCTACGAAACTAGCTATTTGAGTCCCAATAACACCATACCTTCCAAGTTTTTCTTGGGTAGCTACGTTGGCTTGCATACTGCTAAAAAAATACTCAAAAAAGTAAGAGCAAAAGGTTTTAAAGATGCTTTTATCATTGAAGATATTAAAATCGAAAATCCATATCAGACCAAAAAATACACCGTTGTGCAACTAGGTTCTTACAAGAAATTGCTCATGAATAATTTCAAAAAACTATCCGACGAGGTAGGACAAGGATATGTTTCCGTAGCTTTAGCAGATGATGGCAGCTACAAAGTATTGCTCGCTTGTTTTGATGACGGAGACCCTACCGACGAACTCAAGGATGCTAAAGATTATGGTTTTCAGACTTGGAAACGAGATATAAGAGATGTATTTAAAGTAAAAACAGCCGCTGCGCCTAAGAAAAAAACAGCCGCAAAGCCAACAGCTAAAAAGGAGGATGCCGCTCCGAAAGCAAAAAATTAGGACATCTGTTAGTTTTTTTCGGTTGTTGCTAGAATAAAGAAAGGGATGAAGCTAAACCGTTGGCTTCATCCCTTAATAAAATAATGTTACTTCAAATTGTTAACCGTGATTTTATATTGCTTAATTCTTAAAATCAATACTAAAACGGCACTCATTTTTAAATTATTATTTATAATATCGTTTTTCTTTGACTTTTTTTTAAAATGAGTTGAGATTGTTGAGATTGTTGGATTGTTGGATTGTTGAGATTGTTGAGATTGTTGGATTGTTGGATTGTTGAGATTGTTGGATTGTTGAGATTGTTGGATTGTTGGATTGTTGAGATTGTTGGATTGTTGGATTGTTGAGTGTATTTAAAAAAATTTAATTTTAAAAAAAACGCTTTAAGTAACGCTCTCCAAAAAATAAATAGGTTAATTAGCTGCACTAAAACGATAGTTCCATTGAGGTAAAAACTCATCAAAATGAACATAACCAGAGATATTTTCTTTGAAGGAAGGATTAACTTTCCTCTTAGCAACGCATATATATAAACAACTGATTATCAATTCAATAAAGTATAATTACGTTTAATTATATTAAAAAATGGCTTTTTAGAGAACAATCAAACAATCAAACAATCAAACAATCAAACAATCTCAACAATCAAACAATCAAACAATCAAACCACCTCAACATACTTCGCTACTGCCTTTGCAACATTCTGCCCATCCATGGCTGCCGATAGAATGCCTCCTGCATATCCTGCGCCTTCGCCACACGGAAAAAGAGCTTCCATATCTTCGTGCATCAAGGTTTCTTGATGTCGAGGCACTCGAATAGGCGACGACGTGCGACTCTCTGTACCTATCACATTGGCTTCTTCAGTATAATAGCCTTTCATTTTCTGACCAAATATTTTCATACCTTCTCGCAGTCGCTTATAAATGAAGTCGGGCAACAATTGATGCAAGTTGGTACTCGTCAGGCCTGGGATGTAGGAAGTATCGGGCAACGTGCTGAATACTTTTCCGTGAATAAAATCCGTTAGGCGCAAAGCGGGCGCACGTTGAGTCCCGTCGCTGGCATTAAACATTTTTTGCTCCACTGAGCGTTGAAATTCCATGCCTGCAAATATTCCAAAATGATGAAAATCTTTCAAATCTTCCCATTCTACGGCTACTACTGTCCCCGAATTAGCAAAAGGAGAATCCCTTCGAGATAGCGACATCCCATTTACCACCAATTCGCCGGGCGCAGTAGAAGCTGGCACTACTAAGCCTCCGGGACACATACAAAACGAAAAAACGCCCCTTTCCTTCACCTGACAAACGAGTTTGTAACTTGATGCAGGTAGGTTTTCTTCTCTATTCTTTTGGCGATATTGTATTTGGTCAATCAATGGTTGAGGATGCTCTACTCGCACACCGAGTGCAAAAGGTTTAAATTCTATCTTGATGTTTTTTTGATGTAAAAGCCTAAAAATACCCCGTGCGGAGTGTCCTGTCGCAAGTATGACGGCATCCCCAAAATGTTCGGTTTCATTATTCACGACCACGCCGCTCATTTTTTGGTCTTGAATGATAAAATCCGTCACTAGACTATCAAAGTGAATTTCCCCGCCGTAGTCCAAAATCGTTTGGCGAATATTTGCTACTATTTTGGGCAATTTATTAGAGCCAATATGCGGATGTGCGTCAATAAGAATATCTTTTTGCGCACCATGTTCTACTAAGAGTTGAAGCGTTTTGATGATGTTTCCACGCTTATGCGAGCGGGTATAAAGTTTGCCATCGGAGTAAGTGCCTGCGCCACCTTCGCCAAAACAGTAATTAGAATTGGGATTGACCGTGCCAAATTGTTGGATGGCTCGGAGGTCTCTTCTGCGAGTTTGCACGTCTTTTCCTCTATCAAAAATAACGGGCTGAATGCCCAGTTCGATGAGTTCGAGCGCAGCAAAATAGCCTGCTGGTCCCGCACCTACTATGATACATTTCTTTTTATTAGAAACGATACTAAGATTTTGAATATGGCTTTTAGAAGGCTGATGAGCCTCATTAATGTACAAATCGAGTTGGAGGCGGTAAACGGGTTGCTTGCTTCGAGCGTCAATTGACCGCTTCACTAGCACGACTTCTTGAATGTCGGTTGATGGGATTTTCGATTTTTGAATGGCAAGCTGACGAATTTTTTTTTCATCCTCAATATCCTTCGGCAACACTTTTATTTCAATTCGCTTAATCATTCTTTACTTTTATTTGTTAAAGAAAATATAAAAAGTACAAAATTAGGTAAATTGGCTCTTAACATATACCCTAAAGTACAAAAGGGAATTAAAAAACTCTAATTCTAGTTATTTAACTAATGAAGTAGAAATTTCTACAATTTTTATTTTTATATATGTTAAGGAAATCCTAATATTGTTAAATGAATAGTTTAGCTTTAAGCTAAGAAAGAACAAATAGAAGTTTAAATCTGATAATTATTAACTTAAACTATCTACTATATGAATTAAATTTTTTTACACTACAAAAATGATAACGCAATGAGTAAAGTAAATCAACTATGGAAAGATTTCACAAAAATTGAAACGGAATTGGAGCAAATGTCCAAAGATTCGGAACACTATCAAACTAAAAAGAATGAATTGTTAAAGATTTACAATAAGATTCAGGAGGCAGAGATGGAGTTGGTAGAATGGCAAACAGCTTAATTTTCAATTTTTAAATTTCAAGTATGAAAACGTTTTACACTTAAAAGGGAGCATCGCTATTAGCAATGCTCCCTTCCGATTTTAAGAACTAATGATATTGATATATTTTATAAAGAAAGATTATTGTTCGTTATTTTTAGATGGATTGATAACGCTCGCCTGACTTTCATCAGAAACTATCACCGACATATTTTCTGGTACGAATACCTTGTAAGTAACCGTTTCTACCAAAACTGTTCCTTCCTTATTAATTTTCACTTCCTTATTTGTATTCGGGCTGCTGATTTCAAAACCATCCGCCGTTGAAGCTGATTTCAAATCATATCTACCTTTTGTAATAAGATATTTCATGATATGAACATTGGCATTCGTATAAGTAATTTGGATTTGAACACGAACTGTTGGTTGATTCCACTTTTCTACTTCTACTGCACTTCCATCAAAATCAAGAACTACTTGTTGATGGCCATTGACGTTGAAAGTTTTAAGCAAGGTCTTCTGTGCTTGCTGAGCTACAGAGATACCTCCAAAAAACATAAATACTACTAAGAATATATTTTTCATGATGCACCTCTTTTTAATTGATATTTCGTATTCCCAATAAAATTTTGTAAAAAATGAGATAACCCATACCTGATTTTATTATTTTCAATAAATATAATACATTTTTATGAAAAAAGCAAGAAAATCTCTAATTAAATGGTGCTTTAAATTATAGATTTTCTAATTTTTATTAATCTTTCTAAAAGTCTTTCTAGTTTATTGAGTTCCAACATATTAGCTCCATCTGATTTTGCAGTCGAAGGATTGGGATGTGTCTCAATAAACAAACCATCTACACCTACGGCTACGCCTGCCTTTGCGATGGTTTCTATGAGTTTTGGTTTGCCTCCTGTCACGCCCGAATTTTGATTGGGCTGCTGCAAAGAATGCGTGCAATCCAATATTACAGGTGTGCCGAGTGCTTTCATAGTCGTGATGCCTCTAAAGTCCACAACCAAGTCTTGATAGCCAAAAGTTGTTCCTCGTTCGGTTAGCCAAACATTTGGATTACCCGATTCTACCACTTTATTTTTGGCAAACTGCATGGCTTCCGCACTCAAAAATTGCCCTTTTTTGATATTTACCACTTTGCCTGTGTTCGCCGCTGCTACCAAAATATCAGTTTGACGACACAAAAACGCTGGCACTTGCAATACATCTACATATTCGGCTGCCATTGCGGCTTCTGCGGCACTGTGAAAATCCGTCGTAACGGGAATATCAAAGGTTTCGCTTACTTTTTTCAAAATTGCCAACGCTTTTTTATCTCCAATACCTGTAAAGGAATCCAACCTTGAGCGATTTGCTTTTCGGTAAGAGCCTTTGAAAATATATGGAATTTCAAGGCGGTGACAAATATTGCTGACTTTTTCAGCAATCTGCATAGCCATTTCTTCATTTTCGATGGCGCAAGGCCCTGCTATTAAGAAGAAATTACCGCTATTTAGATACTTGATTTTTGGTACTTCTTGTATCATTGTTTTCGATTATTAGAACGCAAATGTACTATAATTAGTTCAATAAAAAGGCATCTTAATTCAGAACATTATTCCGCCAAATACTTTAAGTGTTTTCATTTTTTTAATTTAATTTCTAAAAACACAAAACACACAGAATTAAAGTCTAAAATATTAATAAGACTAATATGAGATTTTAAACAAGTTTCCTTTTGCCGTCAAAAAAAATATGAACCATATTTTGAATAAAAATTAGTGCAAATTTAAGTTTTAATATTTTTAACAAATTCTGATGGCGTTTGAAGGACAAATTTCTTAAACGTTCGGTTAAAAGTTGCTTTGCTATTGAAGCCCGAATCAAAGGCAATACCTAGTAAAGACAAGTGTTCGTGTGCGCCATTTTTAACCTTATTCTTAAAAGTATTCACTCTATATTCATTAATAAAATCCTTAAAATTTCGTTCAAAACCGTTATTAATCGTCTGCGAAAGGGTATTGGCACTCCAGTTCAGCATTTTTGCCAAGTCTGTCAAACTAATATCTGGATTAAGATATGGTTTTTCGGTATTCATAAAGTCGAGCAATTCTTCTTTTAATTTGTCCAGTTCATTATTTTCATTTTTAATGATTGGCATTTCACTAATAGCATCTACTTCTTGCGTATCAATTTTTTTGAACTGGGTATAATCACTAAAATATCCCTTCATTCCTACGTAAATCAGCACTACTGATGTGGCTAAATGCGTCCACCAGTGCTGCGTCCAGTGCAATGAAATCACCGAATTATCTACAATAGAGAACGTAAATTCTATAATAAACAGCGCAATGTGTAAGAATAGAAAAATTCTAATCCAATTGAGTTCTACTTTTTGGGTATTGGAAAAAAACTGCCCAATGCGAGAACGGTGCCACCAGTACAACTGCAAACTAAAAGCATAATACAGCAATTGGGAAGAGTACCAAAACACAACGACAAACGGGGCAATAAACTTTTCGTACCAAGAGTGCATCACGCCATTTTGAACGCCTGCAAAGTTGGGCTGCTGCGCATCATAAGCAAATACTATCAATCGGAATACAAAATATATAGCTGCTGGCACAAAGTGAATAAGGTCTGATTTTTTGGAACTTAAAGTGAGGCTGCGTGAGGCTTTTTACATAAAAATAAACCAAAGGACCAATAGCGGCAGTAAAATTGATTAGAATATAATTGATTTTAGTATTCTGATAGGTATCGTACCAATCCATAAAGCCAATGATATAAGACGTGCGATGATAGCTAGTGACGAGGAGTAAAATAGCTAAAAACAAATCTGCAATATGCCGTCTTTTCCGAAATCGGGCGAGCAACAATATGGCAAAAATATAACTCTGTATCAC
>CALOED010000253.1:0-4723 GCA_942492005.1 uncultured Saprospiraceae bacterium | reverse complement strand
TCCACGACCTCCGCTTTGGTGTTTTTCGATTCCAAAACGACCCCATTTTTCCAAGCCAAATCCACATTTCTAATCAAATCATGTTGGCGAACCATAAACCGACTCAACAAACCTTTGGGCATAAAATAATATTTGTATCGCAAAATCAAATTATCGGTCGCATCCCAATCATATCCGTCAGGTTGAGAGGGTGGCAATAATTGAGGTGCGAGCCAAGTTTGCTTCACGCGTATCGGGCAATTCATAACACATTTCAAACTTTTTCATTAATGCCAATAACTCACCACGCATTTCATAATAATCACCGTCTTTCCATAATTCTTGTAAATCCTCGGGATTAAATCGACCCTTTTTTTCGTCCTTTATTTTCTTTGAATCCAATATTTTATACACCCGCATCCGTCGCCCATTCATTTTTAGAATAATAGTTTTGCGCAATAAATCATCCTCTTGAAAATGCAAAAACACCCCCAAGTCATGCAAATATTGACTCAAAAACAAAGCGCGTTTCTTTTCGGAATTTTGTGTTCAGCACATTCTTCATAATATTTTTCGAGTGAAATATAGGCTTTACCTTCCGATTCCAATTTTTCGAGTGCTTTCCGAATTTCAATCCATTGATTGGGCCACTCGTCGCCGATATGCGGTAATTCTTGAATATAATATTCGAGTGCTTTCCGAATGGCTTCCAATCCTTCATTCGTTTTCAGGTTGGCGGAAAAATTAGCTTTCAAATTCCTCAAATTGCCCTTTTATGCCTTTGAAATCTATCTTTTTCGTGCGTTCCGCCTTTTCATTTTGGACAATAAAAAGTGGGCTTTTTCACTCAATAATTCCGCCGTTTCGAGCCAATATTTAAAATCGGTGTCCTCATTTCGATTGTCAGTCACGAGTGCATAGAGGAGCGTTTGGTCAGAAAAAACTGATGGGTGGCATGATAAATTTCCTGTCCGCCAAAATCCCAAATATTGACCCGAAAATCCTGCCCGTCCGCCATTTTAAAATCCAATCGGTGGATGTCAATGCCTTTGGTCGTTTCTTTTTTCGTTGGGCATTTCTGCATTTGGGTCTTGGAGTTTTCGGGCAAGGGTAGTTTTCCCTGCGCCGCCTTCTCCCAAGATTAGGAATTTAGCTTCGTAAAGTTTGGAAGATTTTTGTTGGTCGAGTTCGGCGAAATAGTCGATGATGGCTTGATTGCCTTTTTTGACGATTTCGAGGAGGAGGATTAGTTATTGGGTTATCATTAAGATTTATTTTATTTCCCCAATCATATTTTTCTAAAGAAATTCGGATTCCTTTTTTTAATAAATGCTAAAAGTGGTTGAATGTCGGAAATCTTATTTTCTTGAAGGACTAAAGTTTGTAAGCCCGTCAACTTTTCCAAAAAAACGAATGTCCGATATTTGATTCTCGCGAAGGTATAAAGTTTGTAAGCCCGTCAACTTTTCCAAAAAACGAATGTCCGTGATTTGATTCGAGCGAAGGTCTAAAGTTTGTAAGCCCGTCAACTTTTCCAAAAAACGAATGTCCGTGATTTGATTCGAGCGAAGGTCTAAAGTTTGTAAGCCCGTCAACTTTTCCAAAAAACTATAGTCCGATATTTGATTCGAGCTAAGGTATAAAGTTTGTAAGCCCGTCAACTTTTCCAAAAAACGAATGTCCGATATTTGATTCGAGCTAAGGTATAAAGTTTGTAAGCCCGTCAACTTTTCCAAAAAACTATAGTCCGATATTTGATTCGAGCTAAGGTCTAAAGTTTGTAAGCCCGTCAACTTTTCCAAAAAACGAATGTCCGATATTTGATTATAGCGAAGGTCTAAAGTTTGTAAGCCCGTCAACTTTTCCAAAAAACGAATGTCCGATATTTGATTCGAGCGAAGGTCTAAAGTTTGTAAGCCCGTCAACTTTTCCAAAAAAACTATAGTCCGATATTTGATTATAGCGAAGGTCTAAAGTTTGTAAGCCCGTCAACTTTTCCAAAAAACTATAGTCCGATATTTGATTCGAGCTAAGGTATAAAGTTTGTAAGCCCGTCAACTTTTCCAAAAAACTATAGTCCGATATTTGATTCGAGCTAAGGTATAAAGTTTGTAAGCCCGTCAACTTTTCCAAAAAACGAATGTCCGATATTTGATTCGAGCTAAGGTATAAAGTTTGTAAGCCCGTCAACTTTTCCAAAAAACGAATGTCCGATATTTGATTCGAGCTAAGGTATAAATGCTTTAATTGGGGTAATTTTTGAAGGGTTTGGGCATGGTTTTCAAGTTTATTTTTATTGCCTTTATTTTTTGACCTATTCCATTTACCATTTTTATCATAATAATAATCCCCCAAATTCAATTCTTCCAAATCTTCCAAGTCAAATAACTCCTCAGGCAATTCCGTCAATCACAATTCCCCAAATCCAAAAATTTAGCTTTTGTTTCTTTAGCTTCTCGAATTAATTTAAGCGCGAGTTCAGACATGATTGGTGGTTTTGAGTTTTGAGTTAATGCGTTTTAAGTGGGGAAATTACGGGGAAATGTGGAGAATTTTAAATAGCTAAATTCCAGAGGCAAAATTTTTAATTTACATTTGGCATCTGAACAAGGAGCCTCACCGGTATCGCGACTTTCCAAAGTCGTGAAAATGACACGCGACTTTGGAAAGTCGCGATACGATAAAAACATGGCAAAAAAGAAAAAATACTACGTCGTTTGGGAAGGCAACAACCAGGCATTTATGAAAGTTGGGCAGATTGCCAATTACAAATAAAGGGCTATCCGAATACGAAATTTAAAGTCCTTTCCTTCCCTCGAAACGGCGACGGAAGCTTACCGAGAAAATTATACGAATCATTATAATTTTGGTAGTTCAAAATCGAAACCGACCATTCAAATGATAAGTGAGGCAGAGCGAGAGAAAATTGTTTGGGACAGTATTTCGGTGGATGCGGCTTGCGCGGGAAATCCTGGCGTAATGGAATATCAGGGGGTGGATACGAAAACGAAGTCGCAATATTTTCATAAGAAATTTAGCCTCGGCACGAATAATATTGGCGAATTTTTGGCGCTTGTCCACGCATTGGCGTTATTTAAACAATCGGGAAAAACAATGCCGATTTATACCGATTCGCGGACGGCAATGGCGTGGGTGCGCAATAGAAAAGTGAAAACGAATTTGGTCAGAAACGCAAAAACGGTTTTGATTCATGACTTGATTTTGCGAGCCGAAAATTGGCTCAAAGACAATACTTATCCGAATAAAATCCTAAAATGGGATACGGATAATTGGGGCGAAATCCCCGCCGATTTTGGGAGAAAATGATTTTTGATTATGAATGATAAATGATGAACTATGAACTATGGATGCCCGTGGTTCATAGTTCATCGTCCATAGTCCATAATCTATAATCCATAATTCAAATGGATGAGTTTCTTTAATAGTCTTTTTGGTAATAATAATGATTCGAGTGAACCGCAACCTGATGTGAAATTTGGGCGATATACGGATTCGTATAAAACGAAAATTCAATACGATGCTTGGGATAAGGCTTTGGAGGAATTTGAGGAAGAAAAGTACCTCGAATGTTATCGTTCGTTCTTTCTGTATTTACGGGATGAACGAGAGAATAATGTCAGTTTCACGGAAACGACCCAAATGTTCGCAAAGCTCACATGGGTAGTCTTACCAATTATTCGTGTTCGACTCAATTGGATTTCTTAACGCCAAAATCTCCAATGCCACATTGCGACTCCCCCCGAGATTTTGGGGTTTTTGCTCTTGGCGAATGGCATATCAGTCATGACCAAATATTGATGTATATGCGCGCACTATGCGGCGGCAAATTCCGACAAAGTGACTTTGGAAACTTATCGCGCGGTCTTTAGAGTATCGACCATTGTTAATGACCGGCGATTACTTCGCCCAAAATCATGGCAATATTGACGATATTCGGCAGCAACATGTCGCCTTGACCGGACCCAAACCTGTCCGCCAAAATGGATATTTCGCAAATGCCGATTGTGGTTTATCAAGGGTTTTCGATTCATGGAAATGAGCCGAGCGGCGGAAATGCTTCGGTTTTGGTTGCCTATTATTTGGCGGCGGGAACAAAGTTCGGGAATCACGGATTTGTTGGATAATGCCGTTATTTTTGCATCGACCCAGTCTATAATCCAGATGGTTTTCATCGTTTTTCGACTTGGGCGAATTCGCACAAAAATTTGACTTTGACCGATGACCCACAGGATACAGAATATACCGGGAGGTATTGACAGCGTGGTCGAACCAATCATTATTGGTTTGATTTGAATCGAGATTAGCGCGCACCGCCAACGCAACATCCTGAGAGTCAAGGGCGTATCAAAAATTTCCATAAATGGAAACCGAATATTTTAACTGATCACCACGAAATGGGGTCGAATAATACGTTCTTTTTCAGTACATGGCATTCCGTCTCGAACCAATCCTTTAACGCCAAATGAAAATCAGGAATTGACTTACGAAATAGGCACTTATCCCGCCGCTAATTTGGATGAAATCGGCTCGCTTTATTATTCACAAGAATCCTTCGACGATTATTATTATGGCAAAGGTTCGACCTATCCTGATGTAGATAGAGCGGTCGGAATTTTATTTGAGCAAGGCAGTTCTCGTGGACATTTGCAAATAACGGATAATGGTCTTTTTGACTTTTCCATTTACGATAAGAAATCAAGTAACGACCGCACTTTCTACAAAC